>JAZUHM010000069.1:0-2274 GCA_045641725.1 Bacteroidaceae bacterium
CGACATGGCTACGATCCGACTTTCGGGTCGGTTGTGACTGAGGCGGCGGTAGAGAGCGGGGTCCATGCTCTCTACGTATTGGGCTATAGCATACTCTATGTCGTCGCGCTGCCAGTCGAGGGTGGAATAGGCATACACCCGCTCCTTTTGGTGAAAGAAGCAGTAGGCTGTCTCGATGCTGTCTTTACTGATCATATCCCGTGGGGCGCATCTGTTTTTGTTCCTCGCTGTAGGTGTAGCCGTGTTGCAGGAGGTATTGCTTGACTTCTTCGGGTTCGCGGTCAAAACTGTAGCAGAGTGACTCGAGTGTGTCGTATTCGCCGTCGCGCAGCAGCATGTTGATGCTCGACACGAGCATGGCTGGGTCTTGTGGTAGGTAGTCCATGTGGTGTATGTGTGTGTGTTGTTGATGCAAAGTTAGTAATATTCTGCGCATTTATGGTCGTATGCGGGGTAAAAATTGACTACGGGGTGCCAGGAAACAGGAGTTTTAATAAATTCTTGGGATGTAAGTTGGGGTGTTCAAGTTTTTATTGCTACCTTTGGCGTCTAATTAAAAAATCGATTTATTTTTAGAATAAGTTATGAAGACACGTTTAGTATTATTCCTTGCCGCTTGCGTGGCAGGAATAGCTGTCAGCGCACAGCAATTAACCCCTATTACTACAGACAAGGATGTGCGCATCGGCCACCTCGACAATGGCCTGACCTACTACATCCGCCACAATGAGGAGCCCAAGAATCAGGCTGATTTCTATATTGCCCAGAGGGTTGGCTCTATTCAGGAGGATGACAGCCAGCGCGGTCTGGCGCACTTTCTGGAGCACATTGCGTTCAACGGCAGCGCCCATTTTCCGGGCAACTCCCTGATTGGCTACTGCGAGGGTATCGGCGTGAAGTTTGGCGCCAACCTGAATGCCTACACCTCTACCGACGAGACTGTTTACAATATTGACAATGTGCCAGTGGCAGAGAGGAGCAATGTCGATTCGTGTCTGCTGATTTTGAGCGACTGGAGCGGCCGCCTCACCCTGGATCCGGAGGAAATAGACAAGGAGCGCGGCGTTATTCACGAGGAATGGCGCTTGCGCAGCAGTGCGAGCCAGCGCATTCTCAACCGCCAGCTGCCAAACCTGTATCCCGGCAGCAAATATGGCGAGCGCATGCCAATAGGCCTGCTGTCAGTGATCGATGGTTTCAGTCCGGAATTCCTGCGTGCCTACTACGAGAAGTGGTATCACCCAAGCCTTCAGGGCATCGTGGTGGTTGGCGACGTTGACGTGGACTATGTGGAGGCTAAGATCAAGGAATATTTTGCAGACCTCACCAATCCCGCCGACGAGGCCAAGTATGAGTATTATCCCGTGCCAGACAATGCGGAGCCCATCTATATTATAGATAAGGATAAGGAGATGCAGTATCCCCTTATCTCAGCCATGTTTAAGCGCAGCATCTTCCCCTTCCAGTATCGCAGCACGGTGGAATATCTTGCCAACAATATGGTGGGCGCCATCGCTATCTCGTGCCTTAACCTGCGCCTGGCCGAACTGGCGCAGAAGGCCGATTGCCCGTTCTTGCAGACCGGAGTGGATGATGGCAGCTATCTTGTGTCGAAAACCTGCGACGCCCTCAGCCTGACGATAGTGCCTAAGGACGATTGCGACGCTGCGGCACTGCAGACCGCCATGGCCGAGATTGCCCGTGCGCGACAGCATGGCTTTGCAGACACCGAGGTGAAGCGATGTGCCGACGAGATGCTCTCAAAAATGGAAAAGATTTACAACAACCGCACCAAGCAACGCAATTCTATGTTTACGTCGCAGTATGTGCGCCATTTCCTGGAGAATGAGCCCATTCCGAGCATCGAAGATGAATACGAATTGACAAAACAAGTCTGCGAGATTATCAATGCTCAGCAGGTGAACGAATATTTTAACTCTATCTCGACCAGCACACAGCAAAATTTTGTGCTTCTGGCCATGTATCCTGAGAAAGAAGGCAAGGCAATTCCCGAAGAACAGGCTCTGCGAGAGGCTGTGGCCGCAGGTTTTGGCGCAGAACTGGAGGGATATGTGGACGAGGTGAACGACGAGCCTCTTATTCCCACACTGCCGCAGCCTGTAAAGATAAAAAAGGAACAGCCATCGGACTACGGCTATACCAAGTGGACACTCTCCAACGGCGCAAACGTATATATTCGCCAAACCGACTTCAACGATTCCCAAGTGCTGATGACGGCGCGTTCCAAGGGCGGCTCAAACACATTGCCAAACT
>JAZUHM010000070.1:0-9366 GCA_045641725.1 Bacteroidaceae bacterium
GGAAGCTTAACGTCCTTAGGTTCGTTGCGAAGACCGAGGAAGATACCAATAGCGCCTACTACAGCAATAATACCTGGAACATAGAAGCACCACTTCCAAGCACCGATGTGAGCAGCATAATCCTTAGCCTGAGCCCAAACGGTAGCTGCATTATCTGCAGTTTCGTCATAACCAAGGTTAGCAGCAATGCCTGCAATCACACTGTTATCACTACTCAAATCCTGACCAAGGGTACCCATCAAATAACCACACATCACAATTGCGAGAGTTGCACCTACCGAGTGTGAGCAGTTCCAGATAGACATCTTAGTTGCCAACTCTGAAGGGTGAATCCAGTGAGGAAGCACACGTGCACATGGAGGATAACCCATACCCTGGAAATACTGGTTCAAAATAATGGTAACACCCATCACAAGAATAAGCATTTCAACCATCTTTGGACCATTAGGGTCACCTGTGAGCCAGCTACTAAAATCTGCGCCAAAACCGAATGCAAAGTTAGCAATTGCGCAAAGTAATAAGCCAACAGCCATAACAATACGGCCGCCAAACTTATCAACTACATAACCATTGGCAAAACGGCTGAAACCATAAACGAATGAACCTGCGGCGATAATCCAACCAAAGGTTTTGTTGTCAATACCATACTCTGCAGTAAGGCCAGGCATAGCTATTGAGAAGTTCTTGCGAACAAAATAAAAAATAGCATAGCCTACCATTGTCACAAGGAGTGTGCCAATCTGCCATTTCAAGAATTTTCCTTTACTTGCTCCTAAAGAAGCGTAAACTGATTCTTTTGCCATAATGAATAGTTTTTAAAATTTATATTTATTATTGTTTTTTAGTTTTTGTCACAGTCATAAGCATGAACACAATAGAAAGGGCACATGCAGCAAGTAGCATGCCAAAAGTTGCGTCCCAACTTGTCTCTGCAACCAAACCAACCACATAGTTAGCAAGAATTGCGGTTCCAAAGAAATAACCGAAGAAACCGGTAAAGCCTGCTGCAGTACCTGCTGCATTTTTTGGAGCAAGGTCAAGAGCCTGTACACCAATCAACATTACAGGACCATAGATAAAGAAACCAATACCAATCATGCAAGAAACAATGAGTGTAAGGTTAGGAGTCTCCATGCTGAAAGCGTACCAATAAAGACCAATAAAGATTGCAACCAGTGCCATAAAGATTACAGTTGGCATAGCACGCTTGCCGTGGAATACCTTGTCGCTGATAATACCACAAATAATAGTACCAGGAATTGCAGCATATTCATAAGCAAAATATGCCCAACCTGCGCTCTTGATATCAATACCCTTGTCACTGAGCATAGTTGGAGCCCAATCGAGGCAGCCATAGCGTACCATATAAACAAACGCATTAGAAATTGCGATAAACCACAAGAACTTGTTGTTCAAAACATACTTGAAGAAAATTTCCTTTACGGGGAGAACTTCTTCAGATTTTGCACTATAGTTTTCGGGATAATCATTGCGCCACTTCTCTACAGAAGGCAGACCACAGCTCTGTGGATTGTCACGAAGAAGGACATAAGCAATGATTGCGATAAGCAAAGCGGTTGCTGCTGGGAAGAGGTATGTACCGGCAAGGAAATACAACTCTGTATTTGAGCCATAGAACCAAGAACCAAACCACATAGCGCCATAGGTAGCCATAGGGCCTACAAGACCGCCGCCAACATTGTGCGCACAATTCCATATAGACATCCATGTACCACGCTCTTTCTGGCTAAACCAGTGAGTCATCACACGGCCGCATGGAGGCCAGCCCATACCATTAAACCAACCTACCAGGAAATTAAGAATTGCCATGATAGCAATTGCTAGGCCACGATTCTCAATAGGATCAATAGCGGCAATTGGTACCACCATAAACGCCATCGCGATAGAGGCAAGAATCAAACCAAGAGGCAAGAACTTGCGCGCATCTGAACGGTCAGACACAGAACCCATGAAGAACTTAGACAACGCATAGGCCACAGCATTCATACCAAGAGCCAAACCAAGATCGCCCTTAGTAATTGCGCCATGTGTAAGTTCATCAATCATTGGAATTGCCATACTAAAGTTCTTACGAACAATATAGAAGGCTGCATAACCAATGAAAGCTCCAATAAACACTTGCCAACGCAATGAGTTATACTTTGCGTCAACACCTTCTGTAATCTCCGGCTTATGTGCTGGAGGTGCTAAAAAATTTTTCATTATTATACGTTTTTATTATTATTTCTTGTTCAATGCGATTGTGGCTTCAACGTCGAGTGCCTCGGCCAGGATTGAGATTGGATTCATGACCTTAGCCTCTGTTGACATCTCAATCTGCCACTTGCAGGTTTCGCAATCTGTAGCCACATAATCTGCCTTTGCTTCATTGATCTGCGCAAAGAGTGGAGCGCCGATTGCCTGAGACACTGGATAATTCTCTTTCTTGAAACCATAGGTGCCACCTATACCGCAGCACATACTGTCAAGCATTACAAAGTCAAGACCTGGAATCAACTTCATCAATTCTGTGCTATAGATTGCATAGCCAAGCTTCTCCATGTGGCATGCGGTGTGATAAGCAACGCGCTTTTTGTAATCGGAGCGGAAAGCCAATTTTACTTCACCCGACTGCACAAGACGATAGATAAAACGGGTAGCAAGCGAGAGGTGGTCTTGCGCTACCTTATTATTTACGTGTAGGAGATGCTCATACTCGTCGCGCATGGTAAAGGTGCAAGTGCTACCTGTTGTTATTATCTCGCGACCCTCATCAACAGACTTGCGCATGGAAGCCATATTGATTTCACCATTCTTGGCTGCTTTCTTGGGCATACCGTTGGCAATCAGTGCTACGCCACAGCATTTTTCCTCTTCAAGAAGTTGCACGCCATAACCAATGGCATTCATAATCTTGACGAGATCCTTGCCAAGCTGGGGATAGTTGTAATTGACATAACATCCATGGAAATAGCTGACCTGCTTTTCATAGTTGTCCTGCTTAGCCTTGGCTTCTTTCTTGTACCAAGTTTCAAACTTCTGGGAAGTATAAGCAGGGAAAGTACGGTGCTTGTCGATACCCATTGTGCCGTGCATGATTGCCTTGACAGGCTTAAGGCCCACTGAGAAATTAACTACTGGAGCCATGAGAGTTGTCATGCTACCCACGAGATCGGTATTGGCAAGAGCAAACTCACGCAAACCAGGGCCATGCTTGGAATACTTGATACGAGCGCTCTGGATAATATCGCCAATCTTCACGCCCTGTGGACAAGCCACCTCGCAGCGCTTGCAGTTCAAGCACATCTTGAGAGCCTTTTCGTCATAGAACATTGGGTCTTTCATGCGATAGCGCTCGCCGTCGGGACCTGCATGTTTTGGACCAGGATATTCGGTAGTAACGCCAGAAACAGGGCAATATACAGTACAGATAGAACACTTGAGGCACTGCTCGAGTTCATTCGGGCTAATGCTTAATAATTGCATATTTTCTGCCATAGTGCTGATTATTTAAGGATTGATTTTGCCACAGCAAGCGCTGTGATTAACGAAACTCCGGTAGAATCTGCCATCTTCAATGGATTATGGCTACAAAGCACAGAACCTACTGCATAAAGGTTGTTTATTGGAGCGCCATCTTTCAAAGCATGGAACTCTGCGTCGGTCTTAACGCCAAAGGTCATATAAGGCTGCGCGTCAAAGACATTGTGCTTTGTCCATTCTGGTCGCTCTGCCAGATATTCCACATCAAGATCAAACACTGGTTCATAAACCTTTTTATAATTAGCCACAAGACCATGACTTTGGAATGAGCCTGTTGCAAGCACAAAGTTATCTGCCTCAAACTCCTCCTCTGGAAGATTGCTTGTTGTAATGCTAACAATCTTACCATTTTCAATCTTGCCAGAGGTCACGGTATTGCCAAGCAAATATGTGCCGCCAAGCTGTGCGAAATAACTGCGCAATGCATTCTGCACTCTAATACCAGGCACCGATGGAGGCAGTGTGGCAATCACATATAAAGGTTTTGAAATCTTCGCACGCAACTGACCTACCACGGTATCATCGTTAAGGCCGATAATTGCAGGAAGAACCACGATATCCTCGCCGCCGATAGAAGTATTTATCTTCTCGGCCAAAGCATTGATGACTTCCTCTGACGAGAGGAGTTTAGCAATATTAGCCGAGCGCATTTCTGAAGGGCTCATACGGCGCTCTTGCAATGCAGGTATGCTCAAAGTCTTGATATATACCTGGGCACCGAGTTTTTCCAAACCTTCCGAAATAAATTCTACGGGGAAATCGAGGAAACCTGCAATGTTTGCTAATAATATTTTCTTATAAGGTAATGCAGTTGCACTTTCACTGGTGAGATAATCACCGATTGTGAGCCAAGTCGGCTTAGTCACACCCATAGGAGTAATGCGATAGTGATTCTTATCTGCACTACCCTTAACCTTAAGCCCTGCATCTTGCAACATAACGGCAGCATCATTAGCCAAAGCTGCAACGTCGGCCACTTTTGAATAAGGATGTTCTGCACCAAGAGCAGCAATTGCCTCTACGGGATTAACAACTTCCTGGCCCTCTGCGTCATAACCCAGCAAATCAAATGAGCCGGAATGGAAATGCAGCGTGCTCTGGCCTGCGGCAACAATTGCCACCTTCTTGCCAGCTTTTGCAAGTGTGATACCTGCTGTGAGACCACTCAGGCCTCCACCTATTATTACTGTATCAAATCTCATAATCGTCTCCTTTTAATTTGCGAATTTGTCGAGTCCGCAAAGTCCTTGATATACATTAGTCACGAGTTGAGCCTCAGCAAGTGTAGCACCCCATCCTACAGGATACATGCCCTTCCAGCGCTCATTGATAAAGTCTGCCAAATCGGCACCTTCCTCTACTGCGCTCTTCTTGCAAGCCGAGCACATCAGACCAGCTGCCCTAAGCGCACACAGCTCGCCCTGACAGGTACCCATACCCATGCGGGTACGACGGCGTAACTGAGTAAGAGTTTCTACATGCTGCTCGTTAATCACATGCTTTACCTCACCAATGGTAACTTCTTCACACTCACAAACTAAGCTATTGTCAATTTCATTAGCAGCATCAATCTTTGGAGCAAGTGTGCCATGGCGACCAACCTTGGCGTTAAACGCATAGACATGCTTGTCGTTTGATTGAATAGGAGTCTTCTCAGAACCAGGCAATGGTGTGGTTGCGGTCTCACAGGGTTTGTCTATCTTGAGTTTCTTGCAAACCATATTGGTTGCCTCCTCTGCCATCAGGCGATAAGTCATCAGCTTGCCACCAGTGATGGTGATAAATCCTGCAATGCCATCGCGAGTCTCGTGGTCAAGGCAAACGATACCGCGGCTAATGCTACGGCCTGATGGGTCATTGTCAGAAGCCACCAGCGGACGGACACCTGCATAAGCACGGAGAATTCTTGTGGTAGCCAAAGCCGGAGCGAGCTGAGCGCCCTCGGTAAGCAAAACCTCAACCTCTTCTGGAGTCACTCGCATGTCATCGCAAGTCTCAATTGGCACGCGGTCTGAGGTTGTACCAATCACAGTGATTGCATCACCAGGAACCAAAATATCTGCATTTGCAGGCTTGCGGCAACGATTGATTACCATATTGTTAACGCGATGTCCAAATATCAGCAATGAACCTTTGGCAGGGAACATGTTCACAGTGGCACCTGCCATCTTGGCAATCAGCGAGCCCCAGATACCTGCAGCATTGACAGTGATATCAGCACGCGCCTCAAGCTTCTCGCCATTAAGATTATTGCGCAGATTCACACCGACCACACGACCGTTCTCCACAATCAGACTTACTACTTCGTGATAAGTCAGCACATCGGCACCATGCAAACGGGCATCCAGCACGTTGGCTATAGTCAGACGGAAAGGATCGACCGAACCGTCTGGCACTCTAACTGCACCAATCAAAGCGGGATTGACTGCAGGCTCCAAGCGCTTTGCTTCTTCAGGATCAATAATATCTGCGCGAATGCCTGCCTTCTTGCAGGATTCCACAAACTTGGCCTGATATGCAAGGTCATCTTCGGGCAATGTAATAAACAAGCCGTCATGTTCTTCCACACAATGACTGGCTATTTTTCTAAGAGTCATATTCTCCACAATACACTCAGTGCCCGACTCTGAATCCGTAACAGCATAACGCGCACCACTATGCAGCAAACCGTGATTTCGGCCTGTCGCACCGGTAGTAAAATCATAGCGTTCAATCAGCAAGGTACTCAAACCGCGCATAGCGCAGTCACGAGCAGTACCAGCACCTGTTGCACCACCACCAATAACGATGACATCGTAATGCTTTTTGCTTACCTTGTTACTCATTGGTTATTATCTTTTAATCAGTAATTCTTTAGAATTATGTCACACAGCCAGAGACATATTGCCATGATTTTTCACGCGCAATCATCTAATAACGTGTATGACTAAGCAAATTTATAGATTTTTTTGAATTAACAAAGAATTTCATGTTTAAAATTCAATAAATTTTATAGTTTTTGCCACTGCGCGACAACAAACTAAGCCCAAAGCGCATTTTTTTACGTCAAAGCTAACGTTGCAGCTTTCCAACTTTCTCACAAAAAAAAGCACAAATAAAACAGCTGCAAAAATGCATTCTCCCTAAATACAACCAATCCTGCGCCCATTTCCCACCAAAAACATTCAGCCGCCCACAAGGAACTCTAAGTCATTTGTGGACGGCTGATTTTTTGCGATTAAATTCAACTATTCGAGACCTGAAGAAATCTCAGGTTGCCAAAGCATCTACTTTGCGCCAAAATTCTGGGTTGCGAAAGGCAGACTTGTATATAGCGCAGTTTTCCAATATGTCCAATTATGAATACCGTCGCGGATGCGAAGTTCTGCCTTGACTTTCTTATTGCGCATCAGCAAATGCAGTTGTTCCGATTGCTCAAGCAGGAAGTCGTCGTCGCCAATGTCAAAAAACCATTTGATTGTACGCATTTTATTCAACGTCTCTTCATCGGCATTCTCAATAAACTTGATTGCAGAATTCTCGCTCACTGCATTGATCACATAATGCAGCTTATTCACATTCTTCTCCTGTAGATTCTTACTGCTATCGAGCCATGCGCTCATTGCATAGCAAGAGGAATACATATCGGGGTGCTTCTGACAATAGACAGTGCTACCGCCACCGCCCATCGACAATCCACTGATAGCGCGATGCTGCTTGTCGCCATAAATATGATACTTAGCCTCTACGGTCGGCACAAGTTCCTGATAAAAGAAATCCTCATAATTCCAACCTGGCATATTAAAATATCCGTTCCATGTATTGCGTGTGTCGGGACCACCGGCATTCGGCATAATGATTACCATCTCGCAAATCTTGCCCTGCGATAGCAATTCGTCGGCAACCTCGCCGAGCTGGGCATTATTGTTCCACGCACCATACACATCGCTCAATCCGTGGAGCAGATAAAGCACGGGGTATTTGGTATTGCCACTATTGTCAAAACTCTCGGGATAATATACATTATATTTAACCCACTCGCCCAGCACTTTGCTCTTAATGCTGTCGGTATGCACTACTGCCATCACATGCACACAGGCAAGCATGGCAAAAACAAACAAAAGCTTTTTCATTATTCTAACATTTAGTTTTTATCAAAATTATCTGACGCAAAAGGCAGGCTCGTGTAGAGGGCCGAATGCCAATAAGTCCAATTGTGGGCACCGTCGCGCACTCGCAACTCTGCTTTCACCCAATTATTGCGCAACAGCACATGCAGCTGCTCAGACTGATCGAGCAAGTAATCATCGTCACCAACGTCAAAGAACCATTTTACACTTCGCAGGCTCTCCACAACCTCTTTGCTTGCGCCCTTCACAAAATTTATCGCCGAATTCTCATGGCCAGCCAGGAAATAATAGTTCTGCTTATTGCTGGCGTCGCCATCGGGTTGGCGATCGTCATGCAAACGCGAGCTCATGGCATAGCACGACGAAAACAGCTCGGGATGCTTCAGCGCATAGACGGTGCTTCCGCCGCCGCCCATCGACAGGCCGCTTATGGCACGATGCTGCTTGTCTGCGATAATATGACATTTCTTCTCCACCTCTGGCATTAGTTCGGTAAAGAAAAAATCGTGGTAATGCCACCCCGGCATATTGAAATAGCCATTCCAATCATTGTGAGTATCTGGGCCGCCGGCATTGGGCATGATGATTATCATTTCGCAGATTTTGCCTTGCGCAATCAGCTCGTCGGCCACCTCGTGCACCTTGCCGCGCTTGTGCCACGCCTCATAGGTGTCGGTCATGCCGTGCAGCAGATACAGCACCGGGTATTGCTTTTGCGCCGCGGCGTCATAGCCCGGCGGACAATAGACATTATACTTTATCCACTCGCCAAGCACCTCGCTCCTAATGCTATCTGTATGCACTATGGCCTTGGACTGCATCGCTGCAGCCAAGGCCATAGTGCTTAATATTATAATACGGATATATTTTGTCATACTAATAATCCAGCGTCACGACTTTGCC
This sequence comes from Bacteroidaceae bacterium, assembly GCA_045641725.1. Lineage (GTDB taxonomy): Bacteria > Bacteroidota > Bacteroidia > Bacteroidales > Bacteroidaceae > UBA6382. The sequence goes on from JAZUHM010000070.1 coordinate 8,556, forward strand.
CGTCGCAAGGCTCTGCTTTACGTCTATCACTCGCTGATTACCACTTCCGCGGAAGCGCAGCGAGATATCGCGGCGACTAAGGATAAACGGGCCGTCAACCAGCACGTCGATATTCTCAATCAGCGGCATAAATTCGGGTTTGGCTACAATGGCTTCCCATACGAAGCCAGTGTAGCACCAAACCGTCTTGTGCAATTCTTCTCTAACCCTGCGGCACAGTTCGCCTGCCTCCTCGGCCATATACATCGGGTCGCCGCCAGAGAGACTGACATTAAAGCCATTCCGCTCTATCACTTCCAGAATCTCATCTATGGTCATCGGCCTACCGGCATTGAAATCCCACGACTGTGGGTTGTGGCATCCTTCACACTGATGCCTGCAGCCCGCCAGATATATGGAAGTTCTCAAACCTGGTCCATCGACGCTTGTGCCTTCAACGATATCGAGTACTTGCACGTCCTTAAAGATTTAAGCAGTTATTATATATGAAGAATTGGTTTACTATTTATGAACCACACGACCCTTCAACACAGCCAGCTTGCCTGAGTTCCAGCGGTCGGTAGTACCCACGAGGTAGCCGGTAATACGCTGCAAGGTGTCGATATGTGTGCCGCCGCAGCGTGGGCAAGTGGTCAGACCCTCGGTTGCATCTTCATAGCCGCAGTCCATACAGCGGTTGCGGTTGTGATTAACCGAGCCATAACCGATATTATACTCGTCCATCAAGTCAACGATATCCATGATAGCCTCTGGGTTGTGAGTAGCGTCGCCGTCAATCTCAACATAGAAGATGTGGCCGCCGCGGGTCATC
>JAZUHM010000071.1:0-3084 GCA_045641725.1 Bacteroidaceae bacterium
CAAGAGATTATCACCTCGGCCGACATATCTGGCAACACTTTTGTCTATTTCAATCGCGGAAACCTTATTACAAATTATTATTGGCACCCGCAAGATTGCGTGTTCAAAGAACAAATATGCGGTATCAAAGATGGAATAAACTATCGCGACACCCAAAGCGACATTGCCCACAACCTCTATGGCGGTGGCAATATGGCTTGTACTATCGGCACAAAAGACAGGCTCACTGGCAACCTGATTGAAAAGACTGGCAATACCACCGTCTATATGATTGGTGCACCTGTCATTGACCCATCGTTCATCGGCTCCAAATACTATCTTGATGCTATGGAGATCTACGGACAGCCTCACTTCTCTGCCTTTGGTGCCGGTTTTGGAAAATATGCCAAGGTTCTTGGCAACACCTATAGCGACATCGCCCTCACTTCTACAGGTTTCCACAGCGTTGTCGGCGGCGGCATGAATGGCCCTGTTGACGGCGAGTGTATTACCCACATTGCCTGCAACGCACAAACCACTCGCATTCACAATGTCTATGGCGGCGGCTATTATGCTCCCGTAGGCGGCACCAAGCTCTATATTACCGAGGGCCATATCTTGAAGAACGTTTTTGGCGGCGGCGTGATGGGTAATATCGACCCTGCCAATGCAGATATGACAAAAGCAGTGGCCACAACTGTCATCGGATTGAAAAACGACGATTCTTCCGCTAGCAAATATACAGTATTAAGCACAGATGGCTCTTCCATCATCCGAGAATATACATATAACACTCACAAAAACAAAATCGTCATCGACGGCAATGTCTATGGTGGCAACGACGTGAGCGGCACAGTCAATGGTGTGGCTTCTCTCACCCTCTATGGCGGCACGGTCAAGGGCAATGTGCATGGCGCTGGCAACGGCAACCATGTGGGCTATTATGTACCCGACATCCTCAAATACGACAAAGGCACCCACGGCAGCGACAACTATTTCTATGTAGATCACTCTGCTGAATCAGGTCCCAAGGGCGACACATACGTTGGTCGTCCACAGACCATCGGCGGTGTCAATCTTACCCTCGCTGGAAATACAAAAGAAGAACGTGTCAGCGTGCTTGGCCAGGTATTTGGTGGCGGCAACTCCTGCACCATCGGCGCATGGGATAAAACCCTGCTTGAATCTTTGGGCGATGACCCTCATCTCGTTCGCGACGACCCTGCCTACTTCCTTGGCGGCGGTACTCTTGATATCAATCTCGGCTCTCATGTCACAATTGGCCGCACACACGAGCAGCTTGCCGCTGACGCCGATGGCGATACCTATATCGACAATAATGAAAATGTATCGGGCCTCTTTATGGGATGCTCTGGCCGCGAACTGGCCACACAGACTGGCGCATATACAGTAGATAACCTCTACCACCACTACTTTGATTCACAGACACATAGTTATTACCCAGGCTTTGCTGTTGATGACGAAACAGGCCATCCTATGGACCGCGCCCACCAGCTCCTGCCCTTCCAGGCATACATGAACAACATCATGGTTTGGAGCGACAACGTTCATCTCAACATCCCCGATACTGCCGAAGATATCTGGCTCGCCAACTTCGTGGGCGGTGGATTCCGTGGTTCGATGCGTGCCAAGACCATCGACGGTAAGTTCGACTACTCCCTGCCTGAGGGAGTGACCGTAAGCCACACCATCATCGGTGGCGCATACAACGCCCATGTAAAATATCACTATTTTGCTACCGACAACCAGGGCAAGTTTGTCGATGCCGACGGCGACGGAAAATATGATTATGCTACGGTAGTTCCTGCAGGATGGACAAAAATCGATCCTGCTAATCCAGGAGCAGGTGGTGACTATATTGACTTGCTCTATGAAGACCCCGCAGAGCCAACCAAGGTCACTGGCATCCTGCGCTACAACTTCAATGGCGGCATACTCTCTGAAAACAGTACCGGCGTAAACTCGAGCGACATCGGCCACCATGTCCACAAGGTACATGCAGACCCAAGAGAAGTTGGTATCAGCGACACCGAAAGAGACGCACGATATAAAACTGCCTATTTTGAGCCATTAAATGAAAGCGACCCTAACAGAGAGGATGAAGCCACTCGCTCAAAGCTATTCTCTGCCAACAAAGACAAAACCCTGCTTCATCTCACCCTCAAGTGCGCTCTTGAACCTGAGGTGCTGCCTAAAAACGATGGCAGCGGCAAGAACTATGCCCACGGCGGCAACGTCTTTGGCGGTTGCTTTATGTCGGGTTTCGTAGAGGGCGACTCATGGATAGATTACCACTGCTGGCTGGCGCCTAAGTGTGCAAAAAGCGAAGACGAGAAATACAAATATTTCTTCGACAAGACCAACAACATGCACATCTACGACGATGCCGGCGACCTCGAGACCAACGATGCCCTCTCTGTCTATGGCGCAGGCTATGGTACCGACACCCACTCCGACGGCGATATCTATCTATATATCAAGTCTATCGCTCTTGATCCGCCGGGCGATGCTGACCCCGCTGGTATGTTCCCATATATCTTCAATGCATTTGGCGGTTCAAACATGGGCAAAGTGGCAGGCAACACCAATGTCTATTATGCCGTAGGTCAGCAAGGCACACTCCTTGGTTCACTCTATGGAGGTGGCTATAAGGGTGTGATTGAGGGCAACACCTTCGTCGAGATGGCCGAAGGCTTTGCTCATAACGTTTATGGCGGTAGCCGTCAGGCTGACATCCACGGTGCTTCCCACGTTTGGGCTTACGATGGCAGGGCTCGTGGTATCACCAATGCCAACCACCTTATTATATGTAATCTATACGGCGGCAATGATATCGCTGGTACCATCAGCGGCACAATGCCTGCCAAATTTACCGAATCCAAATGGAATGAATCTCCCACAGGTCCTGGTACTCCACGCGAGAGCCTCACTGGCAAGACATTCAACACCTATGTCGAGATTTCTGCCGACGATGATTCTGCTGACCGTGGCTTCCCACTCGTAGGTAGCGCCTTTGCCGGTGGCAATGGCGAGGAGTGGACGGCAGAGGCCGGTGCCAACCCTGATGTTCAGAATGCCCTCATC
>JAZUHM010000072.1:0-12388 GCA_045641725.1 Bacteroidaceae bacterium
TTCATCTCGTTCTCTTTGGGCAAAGGCGACGACAAGAATCTCAGCAAGATATTCTCTACCTGCGTGCTTACCCACGCCATAATCGCGCTGCTGGTCTTTGCGCTGATAGAGAGCGTGGGCCTGTGGTACTTCTACCACGAGCTCAACGCCCCCGCCGACCGCATGGACGCAGCCTTCTGGGTGTTTCAGTGCGCTGCCTTCTCGACCATTATCACTGTGATGAGCATACCATTCAACGCCGACATCATAGCCCACGAAAAAATGTCGGCCTTTGCCTATATCACGATAGTAGAGGTGAGTCTAAAACTGCTGATAGTCTTTCTGTTAGGCATTTGCAGCATCGACAAACTGGCCATGTACGGCATCCTGCTGCTTATGGTGCAGGTGGGTATATTTATGGTGTATATGCTTTACTGCCTGAGGCATTTCAAGGAGTCGAGATTTAAGTTTGTGTTTGAAAAAACGATGTTCAAGGAAGTCTCGGCCTTTGCCGGCTGGAACCTGTGGGGCCATCTGGCCGCCATCTTGTTCAGCCAGGGTCTTAACTTGCTGCTCAACAGTTTCTTCGGTCCCGTAGTAAATGCAGCCCGAGGCTTGGCAAACCAGGTAGATAACGCCGTGAGACTATTCTCCACCAATTTCCAGATGGCAATGAACCCCCAGATCACCAAGACCTATGCCGCCGGCGATCTGCAGGCCATGCACACCCTGGTATATCGCAGTTCCAGATTCACATATCTGCTTTTGCTCGTGCTCTCGCTGCCCCTGATGATAGAGACAGAGCCCATACTGCAGCTATGGTTGGGCACTGTGCCTGCATGGACGGCCTCGTTTGTCAGGATAATGCTGGGCGTGGTAATTCTCGACGCAGTGGCCAACCCGCTGATGATTTCCGCTGCCGCCACAGGCAAGGTAAAGGTATATCAGTCCGTAGTGGGCGGCATACAGCTGACCATTGTGCCCATTGCCTATGTGGTACTTAAAATGGGCGGCAACCCCAACTCGGCTTTCATTGTGCACTTGTGTGTGTGCGCCGTGGCATTTGTGGTGAGATTCATCATTATCCGCCGACTGATACACCTGTCGGTCATAAATTATCTGACTGATGTGTTTCTGAAATGCCTGCTGGTGACGGCCATATCGGTGATTCTGCCCGTGGCACTCTATATACTTATGCCCGCAAGCATGATAAACATGGGAATCATCGTCATCGTGTCTATGATATCCGTAATTACTGTTTCCTACTATGTCGGCCTCAGCAGCAATGAGCGCAGATTTATCAGCGACAAACTGAGACTACAATTAAAAAGACACCACAAATAAAACTACTGTCGAAACATGTTGTTAAGAAGTTACTGGAATAAATTCAAATACCTCATGGGCAATACCATATACCGCATGTTCAAGCCCGTGCCCGCAGACTCGCTGGCGCTGAACTGCTGGGTGTTGGCCGACCGTGGGGGAATAAAATGCCGTACCTTTGGCGACGAACTCAATATCTACCTCTTGCAGGGGCTGACAGACCGCCACATTCACATCTACAACTCATTCTTTCACAAAAAACGCGACAACTACATGGCCATAGGCTCGCTGATCGACGGATTTACCGATTCCCAATCCATCATTTGGGGCAGCGGGCTCATAAGCGACAAAGCCGCACTGCCCGCCAGGCCAAAGCAGGTGTGCGCCGTGAGAGGCAAACTCACCCGCGACTACCTGCTGCGCAATGGAGTGGAATGCCCCGAGGTCTATGGCGACCCCGCCCTGCTGACACCACTAATATACAAGCCCACTCTGCAAAAGAAATACAAAATCGGCATCATCCCGCACGTTAAAGACCTGCAGGACGACGTGGTGGCCGAATTTGTGAGACACAATCAGGGCGCCGTTCACCTGGTAGACTTTGCGCATTACCAAGACTGGCACGATGTAATAGACACCATCTGTTCGTGTGAATATATCGTATCTACCTCGCTCCACGGCCTGATATTGTCAGATGCCTATGGCGTGCCCAACCTCTGGGCAAGGATATCAGACAGAGTAAAAGGCGGCGACTGCAAGTTTATGGACTACTTCTCAGCCGTAGGGCGCACCACCCAAAAGCCCTTTGCCCTGACTGCAAACACACAGGCCCAAGAAATCATCACCATGCTCAGCAGCTATCAGGAGATACAATTCGACCCCCTGCCACTACTGCGCGCCTGCCCATTTCAACTAAAGGAGGAGATACGCATCCGCTATAGAATAACAGAATCATGAGACTGAGCATCATCATACCCATATACAACGTCGCAGACTACCTGCCCGCATGTCTTGACTCGCTCTATTCACAAGGACTCGATGAGGCTGATTTTGAGGTGGTCTGCGTAAACGATGGTTCGCCCGACAACTCCAAAGACATCATCAAGCGCTATGCCGCCCTCCACCCCAACCTTATATATATAGAGCAGCAAAACCAAGGAGTGTCCGTAGCGCGAAACAATGCTCTCGACGCCGCCCGTGGCGAGCTTGTGATGTTTGTAGATGCCGACGACGAGGTGCCGCATGGAGCGCTGCCGCAGGTCATAGCCAACGCCGGGCAATTCGCTGACACCGACCTCGTGATATGCAATTCCATCATCAACGGACACTATTACTACGACTGGCACGGCAAATTTGAGCCCCTAAAAAACTACGACAGCACCCATATACTCAACAGCGGCTACCTCAGAGGCAGCGCCTGCGGAGTCCTCGTAAGGCCCGAGTTTCTAAACAAATACAGCATCCGTTTTCTCCCCAAGGTCTCCAACGGCGGGGACACAAACTTCATGATGCAGATTATGTATTTCACCAACAAGACAGCATTCTTTGACCTTGATTTATACAAAGTAGTAGGACGCGATACCAGCGCATCGCGCACCTTTACCACCAAGCGCATTGATGCCATGATAGAAGCCCTTAGCCCCATCAGCCAGTGCCGACAATCGCTCATAGACCAAGGCGGCAACCGAGAGATTCTCGACTATATGATCTACACCGCACTGCTCAACCTCGTGAAAGACACTTCACGCACAAAAGGCACAGGCTATGCCTACCTAAAGAAAAAAGGAGTACAAAAATACTGCCGCTTCAGCATAGCGCCAAACACACAATTCCTACGCAACAAAATGGAATTGATAAACAAATCACTATTTGCATTCTACTTCATCCGCAAAATCAGCATGCTATTACGCGGATAAAAATTGCGGACAACACGAATATAGTTCCCTTTTATAATTTTCTTCTACTTCAGATAATATAAATCTGTCTGCCAGAAGAAGATATAGAACGCGGTGTTATCGGTGGCGCTGGAGAGATAGGCTATATAGGTGAGTATCTGCAGGAGCATGAGAATGTAGAACAGGGGCTTGTTTTTGTGGCAGGCATAATATAGCGTGAAGGCCGCGATGATAAACGAGAAGTTTATGAAATAATAATTGATGCGGCTGAGAATCTGACTATTTATCAGTATGTATTTGAGGCAGACGCCAATCACAAAGAGGTTGTAAGCGCAGGTGAGGTAACGCGACTTTACAAACTCCTTGACCCGGTTGCTATATACTATGAGCAAGGTGTTGAACACGAGCGTGATGGCAAAGCCCAATCCCAATGAGGCTTTTTGATAGAGGTTGGTGTTTTGGTCTTCAGAATTGTATTGGTCGTAGCCTGAGATCATAAAGATATTTTCGATGCCCTGCATCATGCTCTGGATAATGTCGAGTTTCATTATCACGAGCGAGAGGAGCAGCATGGCTAGTTGTATCTTGATGTTTTTGAACCACTCGGGCTTCCAGTTGAAGAGCGGGTAGAAAAAGATGAGTGCCAGGGCTGATTTGTGCATAGAGGCGGCGAGCAGGAGTATCAGATAGTGCTTCCATACTTTCTTCTCGACCAGATATTTGATAGACCATATCCAGCATGCAAGGGCCATGATCTGTCGGAGGCCGTTGGCATAGGTGAGCCAATAGCAATAGAGCATAAAGCAGATGATAAGATAAGGATATAGCTTTGGCTTGTCCTTGAATGCCAGCATCGACAGATATATCTGCAAAAAGGCTATCACGCCGAAATAGATGCTGAAATGGGCCTTAGCATTGGCCAGGAATGACGTAAGAAAAAGGAATCCGGGCTCAAAGACTTCCTTGACGCTCTGCTGGGCGGTGGAGGTAAAATAGGCCTGATAGTTATAGTAGTAGCTCATGTAATCTACGCCCACATTATATCGGAGCGCAAAAACGATTGCATAAATGACAAGACCATACACCATGTACTTCCATTGGCCTTTGGCCTGGCCAACGTAGCACAAATACATCATTATGATGATGAGCAGTGTGTATATGATGATAGTCTGTAGCATCAGAGCAGGGAGTATGAAAGCGGTAATGATTTAGTCGATTGCCTTAAGCAGCCTTTTGCGGAATATAAAGGCGAGCATCAGTATATTGGCAATAAGGAGTGCATATATAATAATGTATATAGGTTTGGGCGCGGAGGGCTCGTGAGGCACGAGGGGGCGCTTGATGACGGTAAACACTGGCGTGGTCTCCTGCACTCGGGCCTGCGCAGCCAGCACCTGTGTCTGACAAGCCTGCAGAATAGTGCGCTTGTGGTTGAGGGCATTCTCGAGATTCTCCTTGCGGGTTTGGGTCTGCGCATTGCCTGCGCCAATATTGCTGCCAGCAAATGCCACATAGTCTCGCTCAGCTTTTTCCACATCGGCCTGCGCGTCTTTGAGTATCTTTTGGCAGAAATCATAGTCTATGCGGGCCTTGCTAGTGCGATAGGCTATCACGAAATCGTGTAGATGCTGGGTGATCGAATCTGCGATTATTGTGGCGACCAAGGGGTCGTGGTCGGTCACAACGAGGTTGAGGATGCCCATCTTGCGGTCTAAGAGGCAAAAAATATTGTTCTTGATTGTGGTAGCAATGCGCTCTTGCTCTGGCGTGAACTGATTGACGGTGCCGGAATTACCCGGTTTGGCTGGCGCGTCGGCAGGGGTTGAGGCGAAAAGGCTTTTTACCCATCGGGCGGCCTGTTGCCACGGCGCGACACTGCTGTGGTCCTTGAGATACTGATAGTAGGTGAGATTCTTCTTGCCGTCGGACGTAGAGATTTTCACATCAAACAAACCTGCCACGAAATCGTCGGACTTAATCACGTCGGGGTACATCAGCGGATATACCGCATCAACATTCTTGCGGACAGCCTGCATCTCAGCACTCATATCCAATAGATTTTCTATCATATTGGTCTCGTCGTTTGAAATCTCGGGGGCTATCTCGGTATGGGCGCTGTATTCCTTGGGCACAATGAGGATATAGAGCCCGCAAAGTGCCAACACCACGACCTGAAGTATGATAAATGCCTTCTTGCGGGAACTTATCACCTGGCCGAGCGCCTTGAAGTCTATTATGTCTTTATTGATATCAACTGGCATGGTATATAATTACGTATTTAACAATTGCTTTATGTGTATAAGGTCGCGCCAGCCCAAGAGCAGCGCCTTGGTCTGCTGCCTGAAGAGATGGCGGTAAGCGGGTATCAACAAATCGGCCAGATAGCCGGCGGCCACATTGGCTGCAATGGCCACAAATGCCGAAGCAATGGCACCATAGTGCGGAAGCAGCCAGAAATTGAGCACCACGCAAACAACGCAGCCCAATATGTCGCGGAAAAATACCCAGCTCTGCAATCCCTCTACAATGAGCATCGTGCCCGCAGTGTTGGAAAGTGCGCAGCTGGCCATCTTAAACGACAGCACCTGCAGCATTGCCACCGCGGCAATATATTGCTCGCCATAAGTTAGGATTATTATCCAGTAGGACAATAGCGACACCGCCGCACTGATGATGATGCTTAGCCACAGGGATATATTCATAAAATGCTGGCTCTTGACGTGGTAGAGCTCCTTGTTTTCCTTGTAGAGTTTAACCAGCACTGGCGATATGGTGCTGGCCAGGGTGGCGGGCACGAATATCATGACTTCCACAAACTTGGCCGCCACCGAGAAATAACCCACGCTCTCCTTGTTGATCATACTGCCTATCATCAGCTGGTCGATGCGCTGATAGATAATCACGGCAGCATTGGTGATAAGCAGCGGCAGCGACTGGCGCAACATATAGCGCGCCACCGGCATCGAAAACTTCCACTCTCTCAGGTTGCCAATCTTCTTGCGATAGGCAGACACATAGCCGCCGCCCAGCAAGACCCAGTCAAAGGCAAATGCCACCACAAACCAAACGAGGTCGCACTTAAGCAAAAGCAGCACAACCTTGATGGCAACTCCCACAAAGGTGCGGAAAATCTCCGACGCCACGATGTATTTGTTCTGCACCAGGCTGGTGAAATAATTGCGGATCACCACCAGAGAGTTAAACACTATGTAGCAGGCATATATGGCAATAAGGCCGATGGTATAGGAGTCCTCCCCCATCACAACGGCTGTGCCCAGGCAAAGGGCAATGCAGATTAAGCCAAACACGACTTTTATCCAAAAGGCAGTGCCCAGTATCGTGGTGTAAGGAATGTCGCCCTTGGCCTCCTCTCGCACTTCGATGCTGTCGAGTCCGAAACTGGCAAGTATCTGAAACATATAGACATAGCTGAACACGTAGTTCATAAGGCCATATTTCTCGGCGCCAAATTCGCGGCCCAGGAATATACCCAATACCAGCGGGCCCGCCAGGTTAATCACCTTGCCGCCCACTGCCCACAACAGGTTATTTACAACCTTTTGCTTAGTTTCAGAGAGTTGAATGCCCAACATCAGCAATCACTTTACCCTTATCAAACGTGCAACCCAAAACAATTACAACCTGCCGTCTATCAGGTCGCGGTCGAGGATGCCTTTTACATCATAAATCACACCATTGCCACGAAGCAACTGCTTGATATCCAGTTCAAGGAACTGCTTGTGGGCCACAGCCAGCACAATAGCATCAAACTTTTTGTCGGCAGGCAGTTCGTTGGCAATCTCTATGCCATACTCGCCCCTCACTCGCTCTGGGTTTGCCCAAGGGTCATAGACAGTGATGTTGCTGGTAAATTCGGCGAAGGTAGAATAGATGTCAACCACCTTGGTGTTGCGCACGTCGGGGCAATTTTCCTTGAAGGTGATGCCGAGGATAAGCACATTGGCATCCTTTACCATCACGCCCTTCTTGTTCATCAGCCTGATAGTCTGGTTGGCCACATACTCGCCCATGCCGTCGTTGAGGCGACGCGCATTGCTCATGATATGGGGCATCACGCCATAGACCTGCGCCTTCTGAATAAGGTAATAAGGGTCAACAGAAATACAATGACCACCCACCAAACCCGGACTCAGCTTGATGAAATTCCACTTGCTGGACGCGGCCTCAATCACATCGTGAGTGTCGATGCCCATGGCATTGAAAATCTTGGCGAGCTCGTTCATGAAGGCGATATTGATGTCGCGCTGACTATTCTCGATAATCTTTGAAGCCTCGGCCACACGGATAGACGAAGCCTTGTGGGTGCCGTTTATCAGCACAGCATTATAGACAGAGTCAACATAATCGGCTATCTCAGGGGTAGAGCCGCTGGTGACTTTCTTGATTTTCTCTACGGTGTGGGTCTTGTCGCCAGGATTGATGCGCTCGGGGGAATAGCCGGCGTAGAAATCCTGGTTAAACTTGAGGCCGGAAACCTTTTCTACCACAGGCAGACACTCCTCTTCGGTAACGCCAGGGTAAACTGTGGATTCATACACCACCACATCGCCTTGGCTTATCACCTTGCCCACAACCTCGCTGGCGCCAACAAGGGGCGAGAGGTCGGGGCGGTTGTTCTTGTCAACTGGCGTTGGCACTGCCACCACATAGAAATTGCAGTCCTTAATATCGTCGAGATTGCAGGTGCAGCGGAAACCGTTTGCAATAGCCTCTTGCAGCAGGGCATCGTCCACTTCTAGAGTGGCATCGTGGCCGGTCATGAGGGCATCTACGCGGTTCTTATTGAGGTCATAGCCCACAGTGGGGAACTTAGTGGAGAATAATCTTGCCAAAGGCAGGCCCACGTAGCCCAGGCCGATGACAGCTATTTTTGTATTCTTGTTCATGTAATCGTTGTTTTTATTCTTTTGGGTCATTATGGCTTTCATCGTCAGCAGATGTCGCCTCAATTATCTCAGCAGCCGGCTCGTCTTCAGCACCACTTGCGGCCATTTCCTCGGCCGCAGATTCGTCGGCTGCGGCAGACTTCCTGTTGCGAATTTTCCTAAGCAATTCCTTGCCGCTCAGGATATAATAAGCGGTAGCAAACAGGGTGAGCATAACCACTATCAGGGTATAAATCACGCGCTTTGGGCCAGCAGGCTTGATAGGCACACTGGCGCACTGCAGCGTGGTGAAAGCCGGTGTGGTCTCTTGCAACTTGGCCTTGGACTGCTCATATTGCTGGGTGAGCGCTGTGTAGATGCTGAACTTCGCCTGCATCTCGTTCTCCAATTGGTCGCGCTCGGAGATATAGCTCTGCATTATCACGTCGCGGTGAGTGTCGGCATATATGGTATAGGCCTTGACGGCTTTGTCGTAATCCTTTTTGCTCTGCTCAAGCAGTTTGGCATAATAGTCCATGTCGTTGCGGGCCTTGCTGGTGCGGTAGCGGGTGATGTAGTTCTGCAGGCGCACCTTGACAGAATCGGCCAGTGTGGCGCAGACAAGCGGATCCTGGTCGTTCACCGTGATGGTGATGATGCCGTCGGTCTGGCTTACGCTGCACGATATCTTATTGCCAATGGCCTCGGCCACCTGATATTGCTTCTCGGTCAAGCGGAAGGGGTTGACTCCCTTGCTTGCGGCCGCGCCCTCAGTGTCGGAGGCGAACATATTCTTTACAAATCGCTTGGTGGAGTTAAAAGCCGTGGTCCACCAGGGAGCCGACTGATGCTTCTCCATATAGGTATAGAGATCGGTGGTGAGGCTGCCGTCGCTGGTGGTCACCTTGATGTCAAACAGCTCTGTCTGAAACTCCTTTGATGCGAAAATGTCGGGGTAAAGGGCTGGCGAGATGGCGTCGCTATTCATGCCGCTGCCCAGATTGATGCCCAGCGACGAGGCCAGCGAGCCAAACGAGCCCATCAGGCCGCCACCGCTGCTCACCTCGGGAGCAAGTTTCACATCACAACTGTAGTATCTGGGCACGCACAGTATCAGGGCGCCAAAGACCACTCCGGCTATGACGGCATTGCGTATCAGCATCTTCTTGTAGCCAAGAAGTTTTGTCAGGGCGCTGACTATGCCCATTTGGGATTGATTGCGTTGCATATCTGTTGTCTGTGGTTGTTACTGGTGCACCAGTCGTTACTTAATAAGGTTAATTAAACTTACAATCATGGTGGCGATAGACATTGAGCCCGAGCCGATAGCCATTGTCTCGGCGGCGGTCAGCTTCTTGCCCTCCTCCTTGGTTGGCACCACAATCTCGCAACCGGGCTTGACGGCCTTCGACGAGCCGCGGTCGATCTTCTCTACCGAACCGTTGGCATAGACTATATAAACAGCTCTCTTCTTGGCCTTGTTGGCAAAGCCACCGGCGTGGTTGATATAGTATTTGAGGCTCTCGCCCTTCTTGTAGTTCATGCTGATTGGGTAGCTCACCTCGCCGCTCACCTTCACGGTGTTGGTGAACTGCGGAATAGAGAGCACATCGCCCTTGCGGAGCACGATGTCGTAGGAACCGCCCGGCTGCTTGACAGCCTGCTCCAGGTCAACGGCCACTGGATAGGTGTCGTCCATATTCATCTTCATGCTGAGCAGGGTGTCGGCCTTGGCAAAGTCCATATTGCTGTTCTCGGCCTTGAGACTGGTCTCGTAGGGCTGAATCTGGCCCTGGCGAATGGCATTGTCGCGCTGTAGTTTCTCGTCGTCGGTCAATCGGCGGGTGAGACGCGCTCCCGGCACATAGGCCAGTGAGGTAAAGCCGCCCGAGGCCTTGACCAAGTCGCTCAAACGATAGTCTTTCTTGGTGATGGTATATTGTCCGGCAAAGTTAATACAGCCCTTGATCTGCACATTCTGCTGCTCCTCGTAGCCAGGGCTCTTGCGGATATAAATCTCGTCGAAGGGCTTGAGGTAGAATGTGGTGTCCATCATCAGGCGGAAGTTCTCGTCGAGGCTGAACGAGAATCGCTCAGCCAGCTTATCGTTGTCCTTTGTGGCGCGGTTGTCCATAATGCGGCGATACACATCCACATGGGCCAGACTGGCTGCGTTGGTCATGCCGCCTGCCTGCAGGATAATGTCTTGCAGCGTGGTATTGTCGGCGTAAGGATATTTGCCGGGATAGATTACCTCGCCCTTGATTTCGTAGGTCCAGTCGCCGCGCATCTCCGACTTGCTGGGCACAAAGAGCAGGTCGTTCTTCTGCAGCGGCACATCGGGAGCGCTGCCGGCCAGGATGGCCTTGAGGTCAACGCCCACCATCTCGAGGCTGAGGTCTTCCTTCTGTCTGTGCATCACAGCGCGCTCTATATAGGCATCCTCGCGCAGACCGTCGGCGGCCTCGAGCAGTTCCTTGACGCTCTGGATTTCAGAGCCGAGCTGATACTGGCCGGGGTGCATCACAGCGCCGCGCACTTCCACCATATTGCTGAATCGTGCCACCACGCTATCTACAAACACCTCGTCGCCGTCCTTGACCTCAAAGCCGCCCATCTTAAACTCGTCGATGGTGTAAATCTCATACTCGTGGCCGGCTTTGCGTGTGAGCTTGACATTGCCGGTATAGGCGTCGCCGCTGAATCCGCCGGTGAAGGCGAGCAACTGCTTGACAGTCTCGTTTTTCTTCATCTCATAATACATCGGTCTCTTGACGCGGCCATCGATATTTACAAGGCAGTCGTATGGGCCCACATAGATAATATCCTTGTCTTGCAGGCGCACATCGCCGCGGCTGTTGCCGTTGATAAGATAGTCATAGACGTCAATCACGGCAATCACCGTGTTGTTGCGATATACCTTGATATTACGCAGGGTACCGATGTCGTTGATACCGCCCGCTGCATAGAGGGCATTAAACGACGTGGCCAGTCCGCTGAGCGAATAGGTGCCCGGGGTAACAACCTCGCCCACCACCTGCACCTGAATGGTGCGGATATCGCCTACGGCCATGCTGATATTGCAGCCCGAGTAATACTGTCCCAGACGGGCCTTGATGGTAGCCGTGGCGCCTTGCACCGACATGCCTGCCACCTTGATAGGGCCAATCTCCTCGACCACAATCACGCCGTCGGGCGACACTGTGCTGGTAAAGCTCTTTTGGCTTGCGCCCCACACGTCGATAATAATCTGGTCGCCGGGGCCAAGGATATAGTTGGCGGGAGTAGCCATGTTCATGTTCGGCTCAAAGGTGAGCGACTCGTTGTTAAAAATGTCGTGGCCGAAAATCTTCTTCTTGGGCTCATATTCCTGCAGAATCAGTTCGAGCGAATCGACCTGCATAGTGTTAAACAATCCCGTCTCGTTGACATTGGCGTAGGGCTGCTGATACGGCGCCATCTGGGTGGAGTGCTGCTCATATCCGCGCTGCTGCTTCACCTCCTCCATCTGCTTGCGGGTGCGGTCGGTGGTCTGCGCGGCAGCCGTGCCATCTTCCGTCAGCACATTTTTGCCACTAAAGAAATTCTTGCGTACCCTGCTCAACTGAGCCGTGGTCACGCCCTTGCCAAAGAGGTTGGTCACGATGCGCTGGTGCGAGGTGCCCTTGCTGAGCTCGGTCTTGTAATAGACCGCCACCTGCTCGTCGGTCATCTGCGACTGTGCAAATGCATACGCTGCACCCACGATGAGCAATGCAGCGAGAATCAGACTTTTTCTTATCATAGTAGAGTTTTTTATATTCTTGAAACCATAGAATCATGCGCACTCACGCAGCGCAATCATATAAACATAACGACGCGCGTGCGCATTTATTGTATAATGAGCGCACAAAATTAGTAATTTTTCGCGAAACACCACGCCTAATGCTGCCTAAAACGCACATTTTGGAAGACAAAACAGGAAGAACAGAGAATTATGAATTAAGAATTTTGAATAATAGATGTCCGGCAAACTGTTCGCACTTGTGTCGTCAGCACACCCGAATGCCAACACCTTGGTTAGAGACATTCGTAGCTCGGCATTTATACTCGTGCTCTTTGTCGGCCCCGCTTTCGCCGACTAACAACAGAGCCCGCGCGCCCCCTAAAGACGTTGGCGCATCCCGCCGAGCACCGACGGAGACAATAATATTATTTTGTCGGGTAAAACAAAAGATTGTGATTGAGCCGTCTCCTCCCCTGAGGAGGGGAGGTGCCCGCAGGGCGGAGGGGTACGGAGGCCCAATAAGCACAAATGACTTAATA
>JAZUHM010000073.1:0-4423 GCA_045641725.1 Bacteroidaceae bacterium
AAGAGGATTGTGAAAATAAATAACATACACAACAAATAGACATATAATTATGGGTACAGTGCACGTAATGATTTTAAATAACTTCCAATATTTAGAAATTGCAAACGAAATCAATAGCATTATATAGCAAAATGTAAGTGATATAAATGCGCCTACTATCCAAATGGCATCTATCGCGCCATATGAATTAGCAAACTCGTTGCGTAGATCAGCAGGGAACAACTCTCTTAGCAACGGATAATGCAGTGTAAATAAATGATAACTCACAAATAGAAATGGTTGGAGCCAAAATAACGCACCCCAGACGACCTTTTTGTTAAAAAAAATGTCTAAAAGCATGATTTAATGATTTAAGATTAATAACTACTAAAATACAATCCCATAAAAAATATTATGGTATATTCAAATCAAGCAAAAATCTCGAATTTGCATTCAAAATTGAAGTTTTTAAGCGCTTTGCTACCACTAAAATTCCTTGGGGGGGATTACTTGCGGATTTGAGGGAATACTTTCTTATATATAAAATTGACAATTAGTTTATCTACGAAAGGGGGTTGGTTTATAAAAAGTCCTACATATACTATTTTTTGAAAAGATGATACAAAGGTATGAATTTTTCATAAACAAAAAAAATATTATATACATTTATTATCATCAATTAAACATTAATTTTTCATTTAGTATTCGTGCGACCGAGGCAGGAGCACAAAATGAACGGCATAAAATAGGCGGGTGGCGTAAGCCCCCGTGACTAATTGCGCTATCAAGGTGGAGCCCATATAGGCCCTACAGGCCCTACAGGGCTCAGATTCTATGCGCACATTTTCATAGGGTTATTGGGTTGTTTTTATTGTTCCGCAATAAATCTTAGGACATTCAGCAGGCGAACGATAAAAAATTTTGGCTATATGGAAGTTTATATTTAAATTTGCGCAACAAACATATAAACAACCCGATTTTATGAAAAAACTATTTCTCTTCCTTTTAGCAGGAATTGCATTGGCTGGCGCAGCGGCGGCAAGCAACAATGCGCCGGCGGTAAATAAAAACGCGGCGGCAGCAAAAGGCAACACCGTGCCCCGATGGCTCAACCCGGATCAGAACAGAATAAACACCGAGGCCTCACGCGCCCATTTCTTTGCCTACGAGACTGAGGCGCTGGCGCAAGGCGGTGCCAAGGAGAAGTCCTCGCGCTATATCAACCTGCAAGGCATGTGGAATTTCTACTGGGTCAAGGACCACAACAAGGCTCCGCAGAACTTCTGGATGCCCGACTACGACGACTCGCAGTGGACCAAATTCCCGGTGCCGGGACTCTTTGAGCTCAACGGCTATGGCGACGCCATCTACAAGAACATCGGCTACGCCTGGGCCACACAGTTTGAAAACAAGCCGCCCTTTGTGGAGGAGAAAAACAACTACACCGGCTCCTACCGCCGCTATGTGGAAATCCCGCAGGCATGGGCCGGCCAGAAAGTGTATCTGCACGTAGGCTCGGCCACATCCAACCTGCAGGTATGGGTAAACGGCAAGGAGGTCGGCTATAGCGAAGACAGCAAAGTGGCCGCAGAGTTTGAGCTGACGCGCTATCTCAAGCCCGGCCAGAAGAACTTGATCGCAATGCAAGTGATGCGCTGGTGCGACGGCTCGTATTTCGAGGACCAGGACTTCTGGCGACTGACCGGCATCGCCCGCGAAGTGTATCTCTACTCCACCCCGCAGGCCCATGTGCAGGACTTTACCATCACTCCCGACCTTATTAATAATTACAACGACGGCACGCTCGCCGTGGAGGTCCAGACTCAGGCCGCACAAGGGGCCACGCTGCAATTTGTGCTGCGCGATGCCAGCGGCAACGAAGTCCTCTCGCAGCAAGTGGCTGTGGGCAAAAACGGCCTCACCGCGCAGACTTTCAATATCAGCGCGCCCAAGCAATGGACCGCCGAGACTCCCAATCTCTACAGCCTGACCATCACGCTCAAAAAGGGCGACAAGGTGCTCGAAGTCATCCCGCAGAAAGTCGGTTTCCGCAAGGTTGAGATCAAGGGCGGCCAGCTCTTGGTAAACGGCAAGCCTGTGCTCATCAAGGGCGCCGACCGCCACGAACTGGACCCCGACGGCGGATATGTGGTGTCCGTGGAGCGCATGATTCAGGACATTCGCATCATGAAACAAATGAACATCAACGCCGTGCGCACCAGCCACTACCCCAACGACCCGCGCTGGTATGACCTCTGCGACCAATACGGCATCTACATCACGGCAGAAGCCAATCTGGAGTCGCACGGCATGGGCTACGGCAAGGCCTCGCTCGCCCATTTCCCCGAGTACGAAAAAACGCATCTTGAGCGCAACGAACACAACTACCAGACCAACAAGAACCACCCTTCCATCATCGTGTGGAGCTTGGGCAATGAAGCCGGATATGGCGAGAATTTCAAGAAAGCCTACAAACTGATGAAGGAACTCGATGCCTCACGCCCCGTACAGTATGAGAGAGCAGGATTAGCTCCAGAGACCGACGTCGTCTGCCCAATGTATTGGCGTCCAAGCGAGTGCGAATACTATGTAAACAACAACCCCACCCGCCCGCTCATCCAGTGTGAATATGCCCACGCAATGGGCAACTCCGAAGGCGGCTTCAAGGAATATTGGGATCTCATCCGCAAATATCCAGCCTATCAGGGCGGATATATCTGGGACTTCGTTGACCAGGGCCTGCGCGGCACCAACGACAAGGGACGCCAGATCTACACCTACGGAGGCGACTATGGCCGCTACCCCGCAGGCGACTACAACTTCAACTGCAACGGCCTTATAAGCCCCGACCGCAACCTCAACCCTCACGCCTACGAGGTGCAGTATTACTACCAGAACATCTGGGTGAAAGACCTCGACGCAGCAGCGGGCAAGGCCACTGTCTATAATGAGAATTTCTTTGTGCCGCTCGACTATGCCGACGCAGAATACACCCTGCTCGCCGATGGCCAGAAGATTGGCGGCGGCGCTATACAGCTGCCCGCAATCGGCCCGCAGCAGAGCGCCGTTGTCTCTATCCCGAGCGTTGATATAAGCAAGTATGCCGGCAAGGAAATCCTGTGCAACTTCACCTTCAGACTGAAGCACGACACTCCGCTCCAGAAAGCAGGTGAAACCGTTGCTTATCAGCAGTTTGCGCTGAGCGACTACACCTTCCCCGAGGCCGAGAACCCCGCTGCCGCCACCCCTGCCGACAACAAGGTTGAGATGGAGCAGCAGCTGGCTTGCCTCACCCTCAGCGCCGGCCAGACCTCTGTCACTTTCAACCGCGAGACCGGCTGGGTAGATTACATCGACGTCGATGGCAAACCGATGCTCGAAAAGGGCTATTCGCTCACACCCGACTTCTGGCGCGCACCCACCGACAACGACTGCGGTGCCGAACTGGAGCGCAAACTCCGCGCGTGGAAAAATCCAGACTACAAGCTCCTCTCGTTTGTGTGCGACACAGTGAGCCAGGGCATCCGCGTGACATGCAAATATGAGATGCGACGCCTCGACGCCCACCTGCAGATGGCCTACACCCTCACCCCTCAGGGCAAACTGGTGGTCAACCAGCAACTCACCGTCAACCCCGAGGCCAAAGAGAAGCCCATGATGCCACGCTTCGGCCTGCAGATGGTGATGGCCAAACCCTACGACCGCATCTCCTACTACGGACGCGGCCCGATCGAGAACTATGTGGATCGCAAATACAGCCAGAACCTCGGCATCTACAACCAGACCGTTGAGAGCCAGTACTGGCCCTACATCCGCCCGCAGGAATCTGGCAACAAGACCGACGTGAGATGGTGGAAGGTGATAGACAGCAACCAGCACGGCCTGCTCTTCTATGCCCCGAAGGCAATGGAGTGCGCGGCCCTCAACTACCTCACCGCCGACCTCGACTGCAGCCGCTACGCCAATGTGCACAGCGGCGACCTCGACCCACGCCCATTCACAGCCGTCCACCTGCTCGACTGCCAGATGGGCCTCGGCTGCATCGACAGCTGGGGCGCACAGCCACTCAAGCAATACATGCTGCCATACGCCGACCGCGAATTTACCGTGGTAATCGCCCCACTCTAAACATAGCCACAACCACACAGGCTGACCCCGTCAGCACCCCACATACAGGGCTCGCGTCA
Source organism: Bacteroidaceae bacterium (assembly GCA_045641725.1). Lineage (GTDB taxonomy): Bacteria > Bacteroidota > Bacteroidia > Bacteroidales > Bacteroidaceae > UBA6382. Next base: position 4,167 of record JAZUHM010000073.1, read on the forward strand.
AAACCAGATTTTGGCGCGAGCCCTCATTATTTTATCGCAACATAATTTTAAGTCACCGGGCGGTGACAAATAAGTCATCGGCCGGTGACAAATAAGTCATCGCGCGGTGACAAATAAGTCATCGGGCGGTGACTTAAAATCAAACCGCAGCAAATCACCCTCAAACCGCAGAAAAACCGCGTCTCACCGCACAAAAATTCTCCCCAACCGCCATCGCCTGGCGAAAAAGCCACGCCGCGCGCCATTTTCACGCGTAT
>JAZUHM010000074.1:0-3171 GCA_045641725.1 Bacteroidaceae bacterium
CAGCGCACGGTGTAGGTGCCGGTCTTGACGTCGTTGATGGTGTAGGTGTTGTTGACATGCACGCCGCCGGTATTGCCAGTGTGATAGTCGCTATAGGCGACATTGCCATTGGCATCAATCAGTTCTACACCATATGTGTCCTGACGATGTGAGCCGCCTGTGTATTTCATTTCTACGCTGACGGTTCCGGGGGTGCTTACCCTAAAATTTGGTATATCAATATTTGCGGCTTCTGCAAAACACGATACCTCTGAGGCGGTTGCGGTTTTCCATGAATCGTAGTTCCATGTGGTGTTTTGCAACTTGCCCGACGAGATATTGTAGGTGCTGATAAATGTCTGGATTGCTGTTTGCAGTTTGGTTATCTGTGTCTTGGCCTTGGCGTCGGTAAAACCGTCGGTAGCAAGAGCCTGCTGGGCCTCGAGCAATGCGGTGCGTAATGCCTCGTTGCCATCTTCGTTGACTGGTGAAGGTTTGAGCTGGAATGCGCTGATTATCATGTCAAACAACTTGTTGGCATACACGCCTGTGGGCTTGGTGATGGTCTTTTGCCAGATGCCAGCCCATTTTTGCAGAAATTCGTCGTAGGTCTCGTGATCGCCAGCGGTATAGTTGCCCAGTTCGGCTATGGCACTGCGCAAGGCGTTGGCGCTCAGCGGCTGGCCTGCCTTGCCATAGAGCGATGCGTCACCATAATTCTGGGCGAGATAGCCTTCAAGGCGGCGCTGCATGCGAGCATAGTCTTCGGCATAGCTCTCGTCAATCTTGTCAATCTCCTCAATAGTCCAGCATGTGGCAGGATAGTATTTGCCGCTTACTTCAAAGTTCCATACCATAAGTCCCTGGCCGGCATTGACGTGGTAGCCGGTGTTGGTGTTGTTGGCAATTGCGGTTGGCAAGATACCCCAGCTCTTTTCGGTATTTGCGCTCACCTTGGATGCTACCGATGTAAATACCATTTTCATATCGGTATTGACGTTAGCCATGCAGGTTGCAGGCTTGCCGGTGGTCAGGTCGTAAGACGCATTCTGGCCGCTGCGGTTTTCGAGGCGGTAGGTGCCGTCGCCGTTGCTGATGAATCGCCAGTATTGCGATGTGCTGCCTGTGAAGTCGTTGGCATTGAGAGTGGCTGAGCAGACCTCGCTCAGGTCGGTGCCGCCCACGGTGAGCACTCGTGTGATAAAGTTAGGCTCCGCATTGCGAATAGCGTACCAGTGGTTTTCTGCATCGGTGCTTGGCTTGATGGTGGTGATCTTTTGAATCTGCAGGTCGCCAGCTGTCTTTGCATCCTTGATAAGATCTGTGAGATAGTCGATAAGTTCTTCGTTAGAAGCAGACTCGAGTGATTCTACAGCAGAGAGGGTAGGTGCATTAACGAAATTATTCTCTATTGTGCGCAGGTTGATGCCGGCATTGCTGATTTCGTTGCGCCATTCTGCCACAAGGCGAGGCAGATAATAGTCGCGAATCAAGCCGGCCCATGTGCGGCAAGCGTAGTCGTTGACAGGCTCGTGAGAGTTGGTGGCTGTACCGTGATTGCCATACCAGAGGCTGACGATGCGGCGCGCATTCTTGATGTAGCGGGCACGGGTAGCGGCATCGGCTTCGCTCACTTCGCCGTCGGCAGACGCGTCAGCCATGGCAGAAGCCTTGTCTTCCCATTTCTGTTCGTCGTAGAGTGGGTGGGCGGTGAGTGCGCGGTCCATGCGGGTCATGATGTCAGAGAGGGTGTCGAGCAATTCGAGTGCTTTCTCCTTGTTGCCCTGGGCATTGACAGCCTTGATACGCTTGTTGAGTTTCTCAACCTTGCAGCCTGCATAGAAAGCGGCCGCCTCGACAAGGTCATAGCGCATAAGGTCATTGCAATTTGCCTTGAGCTTAGCGACATTGTCTGGCGAGAAGAATGCCTCAACGCCTTCATAGAAAGTGTCGCCCGGGTCAATGCTGCTGTTGATATAGCCGTAGGTCTTGTTGTAGCCCTGCCAGCCAAAGCACTTGTGGTCTTGGTAGCTTGCGAGCACTGTAGAGTGAAGCATATTGATGAACGCCTTTGTCTCGTCAGAGTATTCGCCATAACGACCGTTTGCATACTGCGCTTTCCAGTTGTTGACATCGATAGTCTGTGCCTTGGGATACCAGCCGGCATCGCAAATCATCTCGTATATCATCTCGTTGTTTTCCACACCTTCTGGAGTCATTCCCCAACCTGTGAGGTTGTCGCAGTTGGTACCAGTATATTGGGTGCGGTAGTTGCCTGCATAGTTGTTGAGGCCGCCATTATAGAAATTCTTGCCACCCATGTTTGGCAGCATGGTAATGGTCCAGTCGTGACCATTAAAGCCTTCATAAGGGCTGTTCCACTTGCCGTTGCCATACTCGGGACTCATATAGAGCATATTGAAACGGTGCTTAGGCACATTCTTGGTAAGGGCGTTGAATTTGTTTTTGCCCCATTCGCCGCTCTGATAGACGAATGTCCAGCCTTGTGTGACCCACACGGCATTAGGATTGCTAGAGCCGTCGTTTATACACTTAAACACATTGTCGCCATACAAGGTGAGCAGATTGAGGTCGTCAGGCACGGTCATCTCATTGAATGAGTCGCTGAGATAGTAGGTGCATTCGCCAAACTCTTTTTCCCACTCCTGGATAAAGGCGGTGCCAACCTTGACAAAGGCATCGGTATTGGGATTGAGGCGGTAGTTGCGATAAGACTGAGGCACCCAGTTCCAACCAGTGTAAGAGAACTGGCCTGGATATTTCTGTGCGAGAGCCAATGGCACAAATCCGCCAAAAGCAGGGCATACAGGTTTCATGCCCAGTTCACGCATGCGGTCGAGAATATGGTGGGCGAGCTTGATCTGGCGCTCGTTCCAGTGTTCGCCAAGGTAGCCGTCAAATGAATTACCGGCCAAATTGCCCATGCGGAACCATGGCAAGTGGGCTGGCGCTACCTCCCAATCGTTTACCTGCTTCTCTGTCAGATTAAACAACTCTGAAGTAAATACGCGGCGGTAGATGGCTTCGGCTGCAACAAGCATGAGAGGCATATCTACACCGTGGAGAGCCATCCAGTCGATCTCTTTGTCCCAACGGGCCTCGTCCCAATATGGAGTGGTGTAGCCGTAGGTCACCACATTGAAATACTGATGGTCGCGGTAGGGCGAGGTG
>JAZUHM010000075.1:0-2964 GCA_045641725.1 Bacteroidaceae bacterium
CAATCACCTCGGTGCCATCGAGTGTGCCAAGCACACGAGGCAGTTTAAAGAGGTCGAGAGCCTCTTCCAAAGTGATAGTGTCGATGCTTTGGCCTTTGCGGAGCTGCGCAAACTGTGGCTTAGCCTGATCGGTGGTGAGGCCGAGCTGTGCCACGGGGCCGTAGCGTCCAATCTTTACGCTGAGCATCTTGCCGGTCTTGGGGTCGATACCGAGCTGGCGCTCACCTTCCTTGAGCTTAGTCTGCTTGTCAGAAGCCTTGGTGACCATTGGTGTGAAGTCCTTGTAGAATTTGCGGGCCAGCTTGTTCCAGTCTTTCTCGCCGGCTGCCACTGCGTCGAAGTCTTTTTCCACACTGGCGGTAAAGTCGAAGCTCAAAATGCTTGGGAACCACTTGATGAGATAATCATTTACAATCTTGCCGGTGTCGGTAGGCAGCAGTTTGCTTTTTTCTACGCCGGTGGTCTCCTCGCGCATAGTTTCCTTGACACCGTTGCGCTGCAGTTCCATATAGAGATACTGGCGCTTGAATCCGTCTTTGTTGCCTTTTTCTACATATCCGCGCTGCTGGATGGTGCTGATGGTCGGGGCATAGGTAGATGGGCGGCCAATGCCGAGTTCTTCCATTTTATGCACGAGCGAGCCTTCGCTGTAGCGCACAGGGCGCTGCGAGAAGCGCTCGGTGGCTGTGATTTTGATTTTGCTCACAGGGTCGCCCTTCTTGAGAACAGGGAGCAGGACGGTGTTTTCCTCAGCATCGTCGTCAACAGACTCGCGATATACCTTGGTATAACCGTCAAACTTCATAATTTCGCCAGTGGCGATGAATTTTTCGTCTTTGCCATCGATGTTGATGGTCACTACAGTCTTTTCAAACAGTGCGTCGGCCATCTGCGAAGCAAGGGTGCGCAGGTAGATAAGGTTGTAGAGGCGCTTCTCCTGTGGAGTGCCGTTGATTTCGGGCTTGTCCATCTGTGTAGGGCGAATGGCCTCGTGGGCCTCTTGGGCACCTTTGGCGCGGGTCTGGAAATTGCGGGTCTTGCTGTATTTCTCGCCCATTTGAGCTACGATAACCTCTTTGGCTGTAGAGAGGCAGTAGGTGCTCAGATTGAGCGAGTCGGTACGCATGTAGGTGATAAATCCCTTTTCGTAGAGACTCTGTGCCACGCGCATGGTCTGGCTCACTGAGAACGACAGCTTGCGTGCGGCCTCCTGCTGCAGTGTAGAGGTCATAAACGGTGGAGCCGGGGTGTGCTTCATCGGCTTCTTCTCCAGATTCTCAATGCTGAATGTGGCGTTGGCGCATTGGTTGAGGAAGTCGCGGGCCTGCTGGGCATTGTCAAAACGCTTGTTGAGCTCGGCCTTGATTTCCTGTTTCTCGCCGTTGGCGTCGGTCACGTCAAAGATTGCATTAACGACAAAGCTGTTCTTGGCTTCATAGTTCTCAATCTCGCGCTCTCGCTCAACTATCAGTCTTACTGCCACACTCTGCACACGACCTGCCGACAGGCCTGGCTTGATCTTGCGCCACAACACCGGCGACAATTCAAAACCCACAATGCGGTCAAGCACGCGGCGCGCCTGCTGAGCATCAACAAGGTTTTTGTCAACGCGGCGTGGATTTTCTATAGCGGCGAGAAGGGCCTTCTCGGTGATTTCGTGAAACACGATACGATTGGTGTCCTCAATGTTGAGACCCAACACTTCAGCCAAGTGCCATGCAATAGCCTCTCCCTCGCGGTCTTCATCGGATGCGAGCCACACCTTATCGCTCTTCTTCACTGCATCGCGCAGACTCTTGACAAGGCTCTGCTTGTCTTCGGGCACAACATACTCTGGCATCAGCGAGTTGGTGTCAATACTAAATGAACGAGGCTTGAGGTCGCGGATGTGTCCGTGGCTGGACATGACCTTAAAATCTGGTCCGAGATACTTGCCAACACTCTTGATTTTGGCAGGAGACTCTACGATTACTAAGTTTTTCATATATGCGAATAGTTTTTTAGTTTTCTTATGTGAGCAATGGCAAGAGGTGCGTCATGGCCGCTCGCCTATATACTATATAAATAAGGTATAGAGACCTTTGGGCGGCAAAAGTAAATAAAAAAATATAATAGAATTAAGAATTATACAAAAAAAAACGAAAATCAAACATTTTATTCATTCTATAAGGCTTGAATAAAATAAAAGTACGATAATACGCACGCCCCCACATATATATACACGCATATATGTACGCACGTGGGAGAAAGAACCTGATGCCGTACCTAATTTTTAAAACGTTGCTATCTGCTTGTGTCACATGGTTGACAAAGCACTGACGACATTTATAGCCAGCTTGCAACGCGAACTCGACTTGCTTAAAAGCGGAAAAAGCGAAAAAACCGGAAAAACCGGAATACCCGGACAATCCCGATGGACTATTAAACCACTGGGCAATCCAAATATTCCTTGAAAATGCTGATGGCATTGTTTTTGCGGTCGGCCGAAAGGGGCTCGATGCCTTGCAAAGGGTTGGCAATGCCAAGCTCGTCGTATTTATATGTGCCCATGGTGTGGTAGGGCAATATCTCTACGCGCTCCACCACAGAATATTGGGCCACATGCTGGGCGAGGGCTCTGAGGCGCTCGTCGGTGTCGGTATGGCCTGGCACCACCACATGGCGAATCCATGTGGGTTTGCCTGTCTGCTGCAGATAGTCGAGCGTAGCCTGATTGTTGGCCCGTGTGAGGCCGGTGTACGACTCATGGAGACTGTCGTCGAGAGTCTTGATATCGAGCAGCACGAGGTCGGCCAAGTCGATGGCGCAGCGCGATTTCTCGCTAAAGATTGAGCCGCTGGTGTCGAGGGCGGTGTGGAAACCTGCTGCCTTGCACAGCGTGAGAAACTCAATAAGGAAGTCGGGCTGCATGAGTGGCTCGCCACCAGTGCAGGTGACGCCGCCGCTTTTAATGAAATTCTTATA
>JAZUHM010000076.1:0-2328 GCA_045641725.1 Bacteroidaceae bacterium
ACCAATCCGCTCTGCTCGCGCAGACTTAATTGTCTGATGCGCAGACTGATGTCGTCGTTTGTGAGATGTTTGAGCGAGAGGTTAGCATTGATGTCTGTGGCTGCAACGTGATGCGGCGAGAACCTGCCATCGACGGGGCGAGGCTGATAGAGTTCGTCGTAAACGAGCTGGCAGCGGCGCAAGAGCAGCGAATTGATGGTCAGGTCGAGCGGTTTCTTGGGCTGCTTGTTGCTCTTGAAGGCATCAATGATATACTTAAAGTTGAGGTCGCCATCTGCTGTCTCCTTGTAGAGATGGAAGTTGGCGTCAAGCACAGAGATGTTTCGGAGGAAGATCTTGCCGTTGAGAAGCGGAGAAATGCGGATTTTTCCATAGATCAATTTGCTATGCAGCAACTCCTTATCCTGCTTGTCGTAGAGCGTCACGTTATGTAGCTCTACAGCATTGAACAGGCCCACGGTGATGTGTCCGATGTCAATGCGGCTACCGATTTTCGCCTCCAGTTGCTCCTCTACAGCGTCAGCAATATATTCCTGCACCCTTGGTTGGTCAAGGGCGAAGATGAGTGCTACGTATGAACCTATGAGGAGGCATGCGAGCACTTGCAGTATGCGCTGAATGTACTTCAAAAGGAGGTGATTTTATGTATTGCGGTTTGGCCGGCTGCGTGATTTGGGGGCCGGAACTGTGAGTCGATTTTACTATGTAGGAGGTAGTTCAAACTATCGCAGAGGTAATTTAAATTATCGCAGAGATAATTTTCGCTGTACTTTAAGAGGGTAAAAGTGAAGTCTCAATCTACGGATTTATCCATTCGCGCAGTTGCACGAGGGGGGCAAAATGCTTTTCAGGTCCACAGGTCCACTTTCCGGGTGAAAGAAGTTGTGTTTTAGAGGCTTATGACTGTGGACCTTACCTCCATTAGGGTTCACTTAAGGTCCACTAAGGTTCACTTTCTGGCTCGTGCCGAAGGAAGCGGAAGGGACTTTTAGTGCATTACGTCGAAGAGGTAAGTCACTTTGAACGTGATTGTGCTGTGGTTGCTCTTGGGGAAAGGATCCGTCTTCGAGTTGCCGTAGATGTTGGAGAGGCCCATGTAGTAGCGTCCTTCAAGGAGGAAGTGGCCAATCGGCGTGGAGTATTCGCCGCCAAGACCGGCCGTGATGCCGTACTCAAACTTGTTCTCCGCCTTCTTGCCGTATTGCTGATAGACCTGATTCATTCGGTCGGGGTGGTCGCCTATCATGGTCCAGGTCTCAGAGCGCTTTTCGCTGTCGCCGATGAGGTAGCTCAGCTGCGGACCTGCTACGAAATAGCCCTTGAAGCCTCGGTAGTACTTGCCGAATCCGAGATTGGCGAGTATAGGTACCTGGATGTAGGAAAGGTTGCGTTTGTAGGTGTCGGGCAGTTCTTCGTTTCGTGACGAGAATATGTCCTCCTTCCAACCGAGATTTGCGTAGTTGACTTCAGCCTGAAAGGCGCACCACATGCCGAGGTAGCGCTCGCTGGTGTATCGCATCGTGGCGCCAAAAGCCGGACCGACGTAGAACGTTTGGTTGATTTTCGGAGTAAAGCCCACTTTGTTGAGGGCCACAGCGCCGTTGAAACCCAGACTGAGGTCGTGGTGCTGCTCGCCGACTTGCGCATGGAGAGGCAAGAGGTAGAAGGTAAGAAGTATGAGGAGAGAGAGTATTTTGTTCATGTAAATGTCGAAGTTTGAGCCGAGGGTACAATAAACGCGGCGCGAATTTACAAAAATAATGGCAAAGGAGCGGCATGAAACGATTAAAATTTGCTTTTTTCTATAATATTAGATGTATTTGTGGGACTTTGTCTTTTTGATTACAGAAAAAATTCGTAATTTTGCGCCGTTTTTCGCGCATTGTGTGCACGCAAGCGTGCTTTAGATGCGCATTTTCGTTCTAAACAACCGAAAAATTATGAATATATCTTACAAATGGCTGAAAGAATATGTCGATTTTGACATGACAGCCGAAGAAGTTGCAGAAGCACTTACTTCCATTGGCCTCGAAGTGGGCAGTGTTGATGAGGTACAGACCATCCGTGGCGGTCTCAAAGGCCTCGTCGTGGGCCACGTCCTCACCTGCGAGGCACATCCCAATTCTGATCACATGCACATCACCACCGTTGATCTCGGTAATGGCGAAGCTCCCACCCAGATTGTGTGTGGTGCTCCCAATGTCGCAGCCGGTCAGAAAGTTATTGTAGCTACGCTCGGCACAAAGCTTTACGATGGCGACACTGAGTTCACCATTAAGAAGTCAAAGCTGCGTGGTGTAGAGAGCAACGGCATGATTTGCGCCGAAG
>JAZUHM010000077.1:0-3462 GCA_045641725.1 Bacteroidaceae bacterium
GGTTCACAATCATCTCGCACAGCTGCTGATGCAGATTGGCCGTGTAGGCCGGCTGACTGTAGAGCGTCGTGTCGGTGCCGCACTCGTTCACCCACGGTATCTCGGTCTGCACCACCAGGCCCAGCTCGTCGCACTTTTGCAGAATGTAGCGATTGTGGGGATAATGGGCCAGACGAATCACATTCATGCCCAGGTCCTTTATAATCTCAAAGTCGCGATCGGTTTGTTGGGCGGTCACTGCCGACGCCGACCGGTGCCAGTCCTGATGCATGCTGAATCCCCTCAACTGATACGGCTCGCCATTGAGCATAAATCCGCGCTTTGGGTCAAGCGAATAGAAGCGCACACCAAACCGCGCCTCGTTGGTTTCCAGCAACTTGCGCCCGTCCCACAGCTCCACGCTCGCAGTGTAGAGATATGGGTCTTTCAGTCCGGCCCACAGGTGCGGATTGCTCATCAGGTAGGTCCAGTTGAGCCGCGCCCGGCCATTAGCGGGCACGTTGAGCACCTCGCGGTTGGTCACCACGGTGCGGCCCTTGGCATTCTTGATGCTGATGACGGCCTTGAGGCTCTTGGCCTGCGCCGACACATTGCGCACCATGGTGTTTATCTTGATATCGGCGCTGCGCCTGGTCACATTGAGCGGCGTCACGTGCAGGGCGTCGTAGCCCATCTCGCTGAAGTCGCAAAATGCCTCGGCCGTCTCAACGAGATAGGCCATATTGTGCAGACCGTTGTTCTTGTTGAAATCGCTGCTCACGGGCGCCAGCTCGCGGTCGAGGCTGTTGTCGCAATACACCTCCAGCAGATTGTCGCCCTCGTGCATAGCAGGCGTAAGTTCCACATAGTGAGGCGTATAGCCGCCCTTGTGGCTGCCCAAGGGCTGACCGTTGAGCCACACCTCAGACTTCTGCGCCGCACCCATCAGACAAAGAAACTGCGCTGCGCCGCCCCTCTTGATTGTGGTGCGATAGTGGGTGCGGCCCCTGTAGTAGCGAGCGCTTTGGCCATCGATCGCGTTGCACGAATGCGGCAGCCTCACCGTGGTCCACGCAGCCTGACCGCCATTATCGCCGTCTGCCGCTTTGCAAAACTGCCATTCGTTCAACTCAATCCATCGGGTCTGCGCCACGCCGCACGCCCAACTCACCATTGCTATCGTCAGTACAAAAAGAAAACGTCTCATAATAAAATTATTTTCCGCAAAAATACCAAATCTTTTTCATACCGCCGCAATTTGACCGGCAAAAATGATTTTTAAGGCCCAGCAAAAATTCCCAAATCGTTTGCAACAAATTAGTCTTCAAGGTATTGTACTTAATTTTTCAAAAACGGGCCTACTATCTGAACTGTCAGCCAGCAACACAATTCGCAAATGAGTCGTCTGCTCCCCTGTTTAGGGGAGCTCCGCGTAGCGGTGAGGGGTAGCCCCACACATAGTTACTAGCTTTGGAAAGTCCTACACCTCTGGCTCTTCGAGCCCACTCCCCCTACTCAGGGGAGGAGATAGCAAACCGCCCCACCCTACCGCAAAATCACCTGACACTCAACCACTTAACTGCGCACTCACAAAATATTTCTTCGCCCTTAAAATTTCAAGATGCGTGCTAATTTTCGTTCACAGCGCTGTGAACGTTTGTTCACAGCAGTGTGAACGATTGTTCACAGCGCTATGAACGATTGTTCACAGCGCTGTGAACAGAATTTAAGTCGCACTTAGATTTTTTAAGGGCGCGATAAGATAATTTTCTTGCGCACTTGGCAGCATTAGCCGAAGACAAAAATTCATGCTTAAGGTTTCAATTGTTCAAGTCAAATAATTTTACCTTCCTATATACCTTATTATATTATTATATATATGGCGACAAGAAAAATAAAAATATTTTTGAAATTATTCGGCACTTCCACACAGTTTGGCACACCTCTTGCATTATATATTAGCGAAGACCAAAAGGCCGGAGACTTATAAAAAGAATTTTAAAAACACCTAAAAACAATACAACTATGGGAAAGATTATTGGAATCGACCTCGGAACAACCAATTCATGCGTTTCAGTATTTGAAGGCAATGAACCAGTAGTAATCGCTAACAGCGAAGGTAAAAGAACAACCCCATCTGTAGTGGGCTTTGTAGAAGGCGGCGAACGCAAGGTAGGCGACCCTGCCAAGCGACAGGCCATCACCAACCCTACACGCACCATCTACTCCATCAAGCGCTTCATGGGCGAAAGCTATGGCCAGGTGCAGGAGGAAATCAGCCGCGTGCCTTACAAGGTAGTCAACTCAGGCAACATGCCACGCGTTGACATCGACGGCCGACAGTACACCGCACAGGAAATCTCAGCCATCATCCTCCAGAAGATGAAGAAAACCGCCGAAGACTACCTCGGCCAGGAAGTAACAGAAGCCGTTATCACCGTGCCAGCATACTTCTCTGACTCACAGCGCCAGGCTACCAAGGAAGCAGGCCAGATCGCCGGCCTCGAAGTTAAGCGAATCGTCAACGAACCTACCGCAGCAGCACTCGCATACGGACTCGACAAGAGCGACAAGGACATGAAGATCGCAGTATTCGACCTCGGCGGCGGTACATTCGATATCTCAATCCTCGAATTCGGCAGCGGCATGTTCGAAGTGCTCTCTACCAACGGTAATACACACCTCGGCGGCGACGACTTCGACCAGGTAATCATCGACTGGCTCGCTGGCGAATTCAAGAGCGAAGAAGGCATCGACCTCACACAAGACCCAATGGCCATGCAGCGCCTCAAGGAAGCAGCCGAAAAGGCAAAGATCGAACTCTCATCGACCACAACCACCGAAATCAACCTGCCTTACATCACCGCAATCGGAGGCGTGCCAAAGCACCTCGTAAAAACCCTCACACGCGCCAAGTTTGAGCAGCTCGCCCACAGCCTCATCCAGGCCTGCCTCGAGCCTTGCAAAAACGCCATCGCCGACGCAAAACTCTCAACCTCAGATATCGACGAGGTAATCCTCGTAGGCGGATCAAGCCGCATCCCAGCCGTACAGCAGCTCGTAGAGCAGTACTTCGGCAAGGCCCCATCTAAGGGCGTAAACCCAGACGAGGTAGTAGCAGTCGGCGCAGCCATCCAGGGCGCCATCCTCAACCGCGAAGAAGGCGTGAGCGACATCGTGCTCGTCGATGTAACCCCACTCTCAATGGGCATCGAGACCCTCGGCGGCGTGATGACCAACCTCATCGAGGCCAACAGCACCGTACCTTGCAAGAAAACCGAGACCTTCTCTACCGCAGCCGACAACCAGACTGCCGTAACCATCCACGTACTCCAGGGCGAACGACCAATGGCAGCGCAGAACAAGAGCGTAGGCCAGTTCAACCTCGACGGCATTGCACCAGCACGCCGCGGCGTCCCACAGATCGAAGTCACTTTTGTCATCAAGTCGGAGGGCAAGCGGGCTTAGGAAGACAAGGATTTG
>JAZUHM010000078.1:0-6793 GCA_045641725.1 Bacteroidaceae bacterium
TAGGAGTTCCTGCCTTGGCTTGAGTGTTCAAGTATGTTCCACTTGTTGTGAAACGAACTGTTGAAGTTCCATTAGTGTACTTCTCGCTGTTGTATGTACTCCAACCTGTTGCAGACGCAATGCTGAAAGTAAAAGCAGCAGCTGATGCAGTTTCGTCCTCCATGGTAACAGCATCACCGCTCTTACCAACATACTTACTGTCGCTTACGCGCTGAAGATAAAAAGCATCAGCACCATTGCTGACAATCTTGTAGATGTTGTCGAACGAGCGAGTCTCGCTCTTTACGGCATTTCCGTTGAAATAGTACTCGTCACCGCCATTAGTGTCCATACACTGAAGGGTGATGTAGGTACCATCAACCATTTCTGTTGCGGGATCAGTCACAACCGTCTCAGCCCATGCCCCGATGCCTATACTGCATAGGAGCATTAATAAAGCTAAAATTTTTCTCATTTTAAAAATTGTTTAAGTTAATATTGAATAAAGTTTTTTCTGTCAGGGTAAATTTGAACTACAAACATACAATAAAAATTTTAAACAGCCAAAAAATGCACACAATTATATACCTTATTTATATATAATGCGTGCGCGAGGGTGTAGAATTTGGGAAAATGTGACAATAATTCACGATTGATTTGCAGATATTTTACGAGTATTCTCGTTGCGGTGCAGGTTTATTTTATGTGTTAACACGAATTATCGTAAATGGATCGTAAATTTTTCATAAATTATTATTGGCTACGAGGTATGACCAATTGAGTCGTTGGCATTGTTCGTTAACTCCTTGAGCGAAGCGATAACGTCTATTAACTCCCGATAACTCCTAAAAAACACCAAGCAAGACCTTGGCGACGTCTCTATATCTCCTCTTTATCTTCCCTATATCTTCCCTATAACTCCTTTTTATCTGTATATGCGCAAGCAAAAACGCGCCCCTTTGCTGTTGGGGCAAAGGAGCGCGTGGGTATAGGATTGTGTGTTGTCGGAGTAGATTAGAAGATGGGGGTATCTTCTGTTTCTTCCTCGTCTTCGTCAAAGAGAGTCTCACCCCAGTATGATCTGCTGCGAGCTTCGTCATCGGTGTTGCCCGACACTGGCAGCGAGGCTGCTATGGTGTTGGCAAATCTGAGACGTACAGATTCAAATGTAGGTGTGAAATATTGCTTTCTCATGCGCAGATTATTTCTCAATTTTATGGCCACCTACGACGTAGATACCCTTGCCGAGGCCCTGGAGGGCTGTGGCAGCCTGAACACCCTTGCGAACAAGGCGTCCGTCGGTGGTATATACATCAACAAGCTTGTTCATTCCGTCTGCAGAAGCTGCGTCAACCACGCCGGTGAGGTCGTCGTCGATAATGATTGCAAAGAATTCTGCCGACGAGCTTGAGCCGTTGAGGTATGCACGGAAGGCTGGGATGCTTGCCTTGTCGGTGGCACGAGCAAAGCCCTGACCATCTTGTGTCATGATGAGCTTGCCAGTGGCAGAACCCTTAGGAATGGCGGTGTAGGTGCCGAGCAATGCGCCGCTTGCTGGGGTGGCAGTGGTCTCAATGGTTACTTCGGTAGCCTCAAATGTGAGATCGGTTGCCACGTCGGTGCGATATACAAATGGGGTGTTGGCTGGGATAGTCTCGCCTGCATTGACCTCTGTGAACTTGATGCAGTTTGACTCCTGTACGGCATTGTTGAGAGCTGTCACACCGGCAGGAACAGTGACGTCGTAAGGCAGAACTGCGGTGTACCAGCCTTGACCGTCGAGTGACTTAGGATAGGTAGCTGTGTGAGCAGTAAATGCTGCAGGAGCCTTAAAGTTCTTCTTGTCGGTCAATACAAGGTTCTCGCATTCGCCATTGTTGATGATGTTAGTGCCGGTGATGTCGGTAGCAGATGGCACGATGGCGAGTGTGTTTGGCTTGTCAGCGAGGATTTCCTCGATAGTGGCAGCCTTGGTGCCTGCGATGCTATGGATACCAGTGAGGTCAATTACGGTGTATGACTCATCAATGTCAGCAATAATCTTCTGGAGCTGTGCAGGGTTGATTAGGTCTTCATAAGTAATTGTAGCAATCTCATTTACTACGCTCACGTTGAGCTGTGGCACTCCTGCCTTGGTGAAGCGTACAGCCACGTCGTCGTATGCGAAGTATGCTGGCAGAGAATAACCGAAGCCGTTGTCGGAAGAACCTGTGATGTTGAACTCAACCATAGTTACCTCGCCCAGTGATGAGAGATCCCACTTAGTCCAGTCGGTCACGATGTTCTTAGGACCGTTGCAGAGGTAGAACTCAGCGGTATTTCCGTTGTCGCCAGTTGCAACAATCTTTACCCAGTCGTCATCACCAATCTTTGCGGTGAGGCCATTGCCCTCAAGGTAGCAGTTGAGGGCGTAGGTTGTGTTGTTCACCCACATGTGGTCGATTACACGAGCCACGCCGTCTCTGAAGTAGAGGTATGGGCACTGAGAGCTTGAATAGCCCGAATTGTCAACATAGCCGTAGTGAACTGCAAAGTTGTTAGAGCCGTTGTGGCCAGCGCCAGAGGTGGTGAGACCATTGACACCTTTCTTATAAACGGTGAGCTGTGCATTGTGGTCACCATAGGTTGCAATCTCGCCTGAAGCGTAGTGAGAAATTGCGTGGCCGCCATTCCAATATGCATAGCTGCCCCAGCCTTCAAGGATTTCGGTAACGAGGCCAGTATTGTTGTCGTCGCTCCAATAATACATTGGATAGTCTTCGCCATAGCCGCTTTCGCCATAGAGCAGTGGGCCGCCGTACTGAGGATCGTCGATGAGTGAAGACCAGTTGGCCTCGCCAGTGGCCTGGAGAGAGCCGTCGCCCTTGTAGTCAGTGTCTTCAAATGTGAGAACACGGAGTTCGTAGCCTGGGTCAAGGTAGTCGGTGTTGTAATAGTAGTCGCTTGAAGCAAGGTACTTTACTTCTTCGCCACCAAGCACAGGCACGTCATCGGTGCCAATGGTCTGGCCCCAAACGATCTCGTCGCGCTCATCGTTGAGCTTGTATGCTATTTCGCCCGAAGCAAGCTGAGCTGCAGTTGCCACGGTGCCCTGATTGCTGGTGAGCTTGCCAGCCTTGTTTACATAACAGTTGCTTACGCCTGTAGCAGCATTGGTGTAAGACCAAATAGCGCCAACAGAAGTACCAGTACCCGTGATGGTGTTGGCCACAAGACAGTTCTCAATCTTAGCCTTGGCAGAGTT
The DNA here is from genome assembly GCA_045641725.1 of Bacteroidaceae bacterium. Lineage (GTDB taxonomy): Bacteria > Bacteroidota > Bacteroidia > Bacteroidales > Bacteroidaceae > UBA6382. The sequence continues at coordinate 3,224 of JAZUHM010000078.1, forward strand.
TGCGCCGCCAAAGTTTGCAATAATACCAGCTAAGTAGTTGCCGCCCTTGATAGAGCCAGTGACAGAGCAGTCCTTGATGGTAATATTGTCATAGTTACCAGAATTATTACCAACAATACCAGCAGCATAATTGCGTGAAGTCACGTTCATTATGCCATCGTATGAGCAGCGCTCAATTGTGTATTTAGCACCACTTGCACCCACGAGCCAACCAACAATACCGCCAGCGTAGGCAGAACCTGTGCCCGGCATTGCGATGTCAACCTTTGAGTTTACGCCATAGATAGTGCAGCCAGTCTGGATGCGGCTGACAACGGCGCCGGTGTATGAGGCTGTAGAAGTGATGCTGCCCTCAAGAGTAAAGTTGCGGAGAGTGATATTGTCGCAATAACCAAAGAGAGAAGCCTGATAAGACTTGGTGCCATTAATATTAAGACCGCTGATAGAGTGGCCATTGCCCTCGAAGACGCCCTTGTATGGTGTTGTTGTGGAATTTCCGATAGTGTTCCAAGGCATGTCGGAGAGGGTGATGTCGTTGCAGAGAACGGCATTGGTGGCTGCTACCTTATTTATATTAGTATTCTCAGCAACCCATGCGAGGTTGTAGCCTGACTTAATCTTATAGTAGCCTGTCATACCGTAGAACTGGCCTGACTCGTCAGCGCCTTCTTCTGCGGTTACAGTTTCTGGCTCCTTGGTAGAAATACCATCCCAGCCATTTTCAGCCACAGCGACGAGAGTCTTGCTGATGGTAGTGGTTTCTGTTTCTTCTCCAGTGATAGTTACACTACCAGTCACGTATTTATAACCGTCGGTGATGATAGTGTAGGTGTAGGTATCGGGAATTACGTTGTAGTTGCCCTCAGTGTCAGCTGTAAAAGCATCATTCTTAGCATTTACAAGAGTAATCTGACTGTTGGCGTCGGCAGGAGTAAGGGCAAAGGTGATGGCCTTATAGTCAGGAGATGCGAGTGTGAGGCTTACCTCTGGCACTGCGCCAAAATAGGTCTGGCGAGAGATGGCAGTGAAGTTAGGAGAACGACCAGCTATCTTGTCAACATAGCGGTGATTACCGATTGGGTCGCCAAAACCATTTACCTGAATCACGCCATCGTCCAATACGAAAGGCTCGGCAGGATTCCAATTGGCAGGGATGCGCGTCTTAGTGAGCTGTGCAGTTGGAGTGCCAGCAAACTGATATTGATTGCCGGTCTGAGTAACCTCAGTGCCATTAGGAACGCCCTTGAAGGTAACAAAGGCAGACATGTTGTATATGCCAGACATCTTGTTGGCAGGGTGATAGAGGCCAGCGTACTGAATTTCTATCTCGTCGCCAGGATAGAACTTGCCGTCGTCATGAGTCTTGTTGGTAATGGTGCGGGTACAAGGCTTAGCGGTAAGTACCTGATAAGCGATGGTACCGTCTTCGCCAGTGAGGCGCACAATCTGGCGTCCCTTCTTGAGAAGAATGGTATAGGAGCCGTCAGTATTTTTGGTCACGCCCTCTGTGCCGAAGCCGTTGTAAGTGGCGGTTGTAGCGGTAAGTGTCGGATAAGCAATTTCTACAGAAGCTACATTCTCGGGAGCAAAAGTGTAAGAATAGCCGCCTTCTTCTTCCAGATAGTAGAATACGTCGTGCTCGGCATCGACATACTGTCCTGCGTTCTTGAGAGCACCAGTATTATAATCTTCATTCACGAGCATCTTGGTGTCGAAAGAAGGAGTGTTGTCATCAACAGTTACAATGAAGGCCGCTGTATTTTCAGGCCACAATGCGCTCCATTCTTCGCCACCAAGGAAAGAGCTTTCGGTCACCTTATATGGACTTGTAGCAGTACCAGAACCAGAACGAGCCCACTGAGTTAGCGAGATCGCATCATAGCTTACAAGCACGAGCGCAGAACCTGCCTTGTTTGCCTTGAGCTGTGCCCAAGGCGAGAAGTCTCTTTCAGTATTTTCCCATGCTTTAGAACGAGCCTCGCCGTCAGTGGTCTCATCGCTCACGCCAAGTCCGATAGACTTAGAGATAGTAACCACATCGTTGCCAGTAGTGCCGTCAAGATTGAGTACTGTGTAGTGATATTCTGGCTCGATGAAGTAGTTAGATGTAGAGTTATTTGTGAGCTGCCAGTCGCGCTGAGCCATAAGATCCTTAACGTCGCCAGTATTCATACGCAGATGACCGCGCTCGTTGACATTAACCAAAATATTAGCCACATTATATTTATTGTTGGCAGTAACATCTGTGTTCATCCACATGTTGCTTTCGGTGAGGTCTGCATCGGTGAATGTCATAGACTGGAATCCGTCCTGACCTTCAGTCCATACCTTGCCGTCAATAGCGGAACCACCACAATAAACAAAGGTACCGGCCTTGGTACGCTTGCCCTCCTTGGTGAGGCGGTAGTTGTAAGTATAGCCATCAGCGAGCTGATAGGTTTTTACGATATTCCCGCCGTCGGTGGTTGTGCTTGCAGGTTTGATAAGGTTGAATGCAACATAATGGATAGAGCCAGCGCCGTTAGTACCACCCGGTTTCTGCCAAACGTCGAAGTCGGCATCTTCAGGGTAAGTCACGGTAAATGTGCCGGCCTTAGGGAAGGTAAATGCGCTATTGGCGTTAGCAGTAACTGTTCCGCCACCTGAAGCAAGAGTGTAGCCTTCTGCCTTTTTGGCTTCGCTTGGTACAGCATTAAAACTATAACTGCATCCATTGAGAATGAGGAAGTACTTATACTGGTACTTATTGCCCGAAGTATTGACCAGGGTGTAGTTGCTCAGTGTGATAGGAATCTGCTTTCCTTCGCGAGTGTTGCACTTGAGGTCGGCAATAGTCCAGTCGGTGCCATAAGCCCAACCGGTCTTAGTGTCAGTGTAATAACTCTGACACTGAGCCGTGATCACAAAAACCTTGAACTCCTGCGTGGCCTCGTCGGTCACGTTGAGTTCAATCGTACCGTAGTCCTGGGTATGGGCATCGCTGTTCCAGCCGGTGAGCACATATGTGCCAGGATCTACATCAAAAGTGTAAGCATAGCTGGTGGCCGTGCCTACACTGACGGGCTCTTGGGTTGCTTTGTTGACCAATGTCATAACTTTGGCGGTGGAATTCATCGTCACCTTGACATTAGCAGCAAAGAGTCCCTGGAGTCCGATGCTCGCAAGGAGCATTAGGAGATAGAACTTTTTCATTGCGATTAGATAATTTAATTATTATTGATATTGAATAAAGGATTGTCTGATTTGGTTTTAGTCTGGCATGGCCGGGAAGACCTCTTGTCTGTCCCGAACCATGCAGACTGAACTCATAACATAACTTTACTTTTGGATTTTGATCTTGCGTTTGTTGATAATGTAGATGCCTGGGCGGGATGCGTCTGTCACGGGCTGTCCGTCGAGAGTGAAAATCTGTGCGGTGCTTGCTGTGGCAGGTGCGTTGGTGTCTGTAATAGCCAGAGGGTCATCTGCCAGTCGCACAGATATCTCAGCAGCTTCTGACACATTGCCAGATTCGTCGATTGCATCTACTTGGATGCTATAGGTGGTCTCAGAGTCGAGGCCGGTAAGGGT
>JAZUHM010000079.1:0-7511 GCA_045641725.1 Bacteroidaceae bacterium
CCCCTCACTCATCATAGGGCTCTAAGGCCCTAAAGCCCATAAGCGGACTTTTTGATCATATTGATATTATATTTATCCCCACATAATTTCCACTGAACCCAAGATCTCAGGACGTGCGTCTGGCCCAACCGCCAACAAAAACTGGGGGCGCAGCATTTTTGCCACGCCCGCAGAGAGAGAGATTAAATCATCACTGGGTTGCGAATGAATTTTCTATACGTCCCAGATGTCAGTTTCTTCTTCTGGTTCTTCTTGATCAAAGAGAGTCTTACCCCAGTAGCTACTACTACGAGCCTCGTCGTCAGTAGTACCCGTTACAGGCAGCGATGTCGCTACAGTGTTGACCAATCTGAGCGAGTGAACGTCAACAAGCGGTGTGCTATATAGCTTTTTCATTATTTCTTGATTTGTTTACCATTAACGATATATGTACCACTCTCAAGACCCTCCAGGGCAGTGATGGCCTCAACATCCTGACGTACGATTTTGCCATCGAGACTATATACAGTCACCTTGGTATTGAGGTCGACATTGGCATCTACCACACCTGTCAGCTCGCCATCGATACTGATAGTATAGACATTGCTACTTGTGCTGAAGGCATCGAGATATGCGCGGAAGGCAGGAATTGTTGCAAGCGCCGTTGCAGTAGCAAAGGCAGAGCCGTCGGTATTGAGTATGAGCTTGCCTGTAGCATCACCAGCTTCTATCTTAGCATAGGTACCTTTGAGCTCTCCGCTCACGCCTGGCGTTGCACCTGCTGCGATGGCGGCATTGGTCTTGCCAAATGAGATGCTGCTGTCAAGAGTCTTATACAGGAATGGAGTGCCGGCCTCAATGGTGCTGCCTACTGCAACCTGGTTGAAATCGAGGGTTGCGCCAACGAGTTGGGCATTATTAATAGCGGTAACGCCTTCTGGCACTGTGATATCGAATGGCAATACACACGAATACCAGCCATCGCCATCAAGCGAAGCCTTGTTATAAGAAGCATTTGTGGCTGTAAAGTCGCTAACTGGAGCAAAATCACCTGCCTTATCGTTGAGAACCAGATTCTGGCACTCGCCTTCAACTATCACGTTGTTTTCAGCAGCCAAACGAGTATTGGCCGGCAGATAGAACAAGGCGTTGGCATTTGGAACTGCGCTTGTAAGGACTTTGTAGGTAAGGTCGCGGCTTGGCTGGGCATTGCGGAGATCAACGACATTGATATCTTCAGTTGTTCCGGCCATTGCCTTAAGATACATGTCGGGAGAAATCTTGCCAGTATAACTATAGGTAGCTTCGCCATCATCTACAGAAGCAGTGAGGTTTACATTGTCCTGATAGTACTCATAGATTTCAAGAGCCCAGTCTGGGTGGTCGGTTGCAATAAAGTCAACGCCCATCTTGTTGTAAGTAAGCAGCTGCTCCATCAAATTAACGGTATAGATGATAGAAGTAATACCCAGTTCAGCTGCGCGAGTCAGATATTCAGGGTGAGCCTTGATAACAGTGTGGTCATAGTCCAGACTAATGTCGCCATTCTTGACAAGTTCGTCTGGTGGAAGCTGTGCACTGCTACCAGCCAGGAATGCCACGTCGGCCGTTGGATTAAATTCGAGAATCTTCTTACAAGCAGGCATGCTGTAAGAGATGTAGTTCACGCGGTCTTCCATGCCATACTCCTTGACCAAGGCAACGATGTCCTCACACATTTCAAGGGTATTTTTAGAGTCTGTATTGTACTTAATCTCAATCTGGAGCTTGCATGGAGAATCGGGATACTCATCGCGCATGATATCAAGGAAATCCTTGAGTTCTGGTCGAATTTCACCGTTAGAAAGTTTAACGTTTTTAATTGCATCAAAAGTGCTTGTTTGAATGCCGTTGTTATCATGACTGATAATAATGTGGCCATCAGTAGTCATCCATACATCAGTTTCGCTGGCTGCAAAGCCTTCTCGCAATGCATTGCGGAAAGATGCGCGTGAATTTTGTGGAGCAGTCGGTGTGTCGTTGTAGAAACCACGGTGGGCAGTCACACGAGAACCTGCAGGCAAGACTTCAACCACGTCGAGCTTGATGCTGCCAAACGAAGCATAGGTAATATTGTCACGAATAAGACTCATGTCATACTTGCCGCTTTCAAAATCGGCAGGAATGAAATACTTGGCACCACCATCGACCATTGTGAGATAAAGGGTGTAGGTGTTTATGCCATCGGAGAGTTTAACCTTATCGCCCTGCGCAAGCTGAGCAGACTTGAGTTTAACATAAGAGCCCTCCTTAACAGCCAAGTCGTTGAGAAATGTGATATCCTTGCCAATTGCAATATTATCGTAGGCTGCTTGCAGGCGAGAAGCCATGTCGGTATATTCCTCTACGGTCTTGAGTTCCTCGGCAGCAATCATAGCCTTGGCCTCGTCGAGCACTGCCACAAAGGCAGCAATCTGCGGATTGCCAGAGGCAGCAGCCTCATAGTCATTGTCGCCAAAGCTATTGATAAGCTTCTCGAGACGTTCGTAAGGAGTAGCCAAAAGCACAGCCTGCTTCTGCTGATTCCAGAGATATTCCACCTGGCCCGAAGTAAGAGGATTGTCGTAGATGCGGGCTGTGGCTACATTCCAGCTACCTCCTTGTTCTGCATTTGCACTAGAAGGATCACCACCGATACAGAACCAACGCGAAGCATCACCAGGAACAGCCCATGTGCCTGCTGCGTCAACCTCATTAAGGAGCTCGCCATTGATATAGATTCTAGCCTTGCCAGCTACGTTGTCCCAAACACCGATAGCATGGTAATATTTGCCAACTTCGGGGGTAATACCAGAAACGGCATACTTGTAGCCACCCACGTTAGGAAGGAATGTGATTTCATTGCCACTACCATCCTTGCCATGACTTGCTGTACAAATCATCATACCTGTACCACCGCTCTGCATAGCCGAGAACCACTTTGCCTCTACGTTGGTAATTTCGCCTTCGCGCAGACAGAATACGGTTTCAAGAGTATGGCCAGACTTAAGAGCCTCAAGCATTGCGCCATCTGTCTGAGATGAATAATCAACCTTATAATAATTATTAGGAGCAGCAGCATAATCGGCATTAAACTTAGCAATGTTTTTGCCAAAGACCTTAGAGTATTCCACGATATTGTCCTCGCCACGGCGTTCAATGGTGTTATTCATAGTAGAGAGGTCGGTGGCAGTGCCATCAACATTAAATTGTGCGTCAAGCACGTCAGCCACAGGTGCGCTGGCAATCTTGTCCTTGGCATCAGCCAGGGCTTGTGTCATTGCCAGATATTCCTCGGCGGTCAAGCCATTGCCTGAAGTCTTAGCGTCAATCTCTGCTATCACTTGTTCGGCTGCCTGAAGAGCAGTCTTGTAAGGAACGAGAGTTGATTGTATTACAGTTGGGTCGGAATCATAATCGATTAACTTCTCGGCAGCAACTAATTCCTTCAGTTCCTGATAAGCATTAGCGGCTTCCATGCCAGTGCTGACACTGTTGTAAAGTTCTGAAATTTCAACGTCTGTCAAAACATTGCTATAAACACGCTGGGTAGCAATCTTCCAAGAATTTCCGCCACCACCATCGCCATTAGCACCGATACCGAAATAGAGACGACCGTATTTGAATGCACCTGTAGAGTTAGTACCCTTGCCCATGAGCTGACCATTGATGTAAATGCGTGACTCGCCGGCTTCCTTGTCCCAGATACCTACAACATGGTAGTATCTTTTAGCATCAGGAGTCATAACACCAGCACCTGCGTTTGTGTTGTTGGCCCATTTGTAACCACCGCCAATATGACTGGTCATGCCAATCTTACCAAGTTTCAGCATCAATGCCGTACCGCCCGAATAGGTACTACCAAACCACTTGGCTTCGCCAGTAGCTTGCACGACTTCTGCAGATACGACTGATTCAAATGTATAACCATTAGGCAAAGCGGAATAGATAGGATCTCCCGATTTGAAGGTAACTTTATAGAAATTTTGAGCGGTAGCAGTATAGGCTACTCCACTATTGTCAATGTCTGCGATGAATTTGTGGAAGTGAGCGTCATACTTGTTGTTGATGGTACCTGTTGTGGTTACAGTGTAGTTGCTTTCTGATACATCGGTAGCACCAGTGCCAGCATTGAAACTAATATCCAGCAAGTCAGCCTTTGGCAGCGCTGCTTTTGGACGCTCCTGCTCCCAAAGCAGAGCAACCTGCTCGTCGGTGAGTGGGTCGTCGTAGATACGTGAGGTAACGATATCCCAGGAACCTGCGGAATTCACGGAACTTGCTCCAGCGGGATTAGCACCAATACACCACCAGAGGAGACCTGCATTAGTTCCATTACCTGCCAATCGAAGAATACCATTTGCTGGTACAGTGTTCTTCAGTACACCATTTACATAAATCTTTGCAACACCCGCTTCTTTGTCCCATACGCCGACTACATGATAGAACACATCTTTCTGGATTTGCACACCAGAGGTTGCCCATGTCCAGGTGTTAGTACCAGCAGGACTTACGTTAGGATTGAACGTTATTTCGCCACCAATTTTAGCGCCATAGCTTGCTGTGGCTGCCATAAGGGTTGTGCCTCCCTGAGAGGTAGAACTGCTCCACTTCGCTTCAAGGTTTGTCGTCGGATCAACGCGTGAGCAAAAGGTTGCCTCAAGAGTGTGACCATTCTTCAAACCGTCCATGAATGCGGTGTTGGTAGAATAGTCAATCTTGTAAACATAGTTGGCTGCCTTTGCGCCCCAAACGTCGCGGAAGGTGGCTACATACTTGCCGTATGTCTCATTGTACTCATTGGCTGTTGGCACATTTGGACCAAATGCCACAACATTGTGATGCATTGGAGAAACATCAGTAGCTGTTCCATCGGCGTTAAATACAATATCCATCAATTTGGCCTTTGGCACGACCTTATTGACATCGTAGGCTTTCTTTACGTTCCACATGTAGTTGTGGGTGCCGCTTCCGCTAAGTGTGCCGCTAGCTTTCTGACCACCATCGTTGCGCCACCAGAAGTCCACTACGTCATAAACAGTCCAAGAGTTTTCATCCCAGCCTTTGGGATAGGTTGTCTGGTTTGAATAGTTGCCATAAGAATATGGCGCGTCGCCCTTCATGAAAAATACGAATTCTGTAGCATCGGCTACATTCGCACTAGTAGTTAGCAATTTACCCGACATAAGGTAATTGCCTGTGGATGCATTTTTCAGGTAATACGTGTCGTAGGCCGTATAGCGGCTACTTTTTTTGCCAGTTGCAATAACTTGCCAGACGGCTGTGTTGTCAAAACCTTCGGACCATCTATAAGTACTTTCGGATTCTTTCACGTAGTAGCCGTAGTTGGCAGTAGTACTAGCAGCTTCAAATGCAAGTAGGTCGCCATCCTGAACATTGGTGCTTAGTAGGCGGTCTTCTTCCAATGCATACTTGACTTCAGCCCTTGAGGCCTGACTTACCCACAATCCTATTATTATAAAGGATGTAGAAAGTAACAATTTGTTGAGTGTTCTCATTGGTGACAATAAATTTAATGTATTAATATTAGTTAGGTTATCTTTTCTCTTACTTTATATCTACTGATCTTGCGAGATTATTTAATAATGACAGTCTGTGTTTCTCCTGTGCTGTATTTTACGATATTAACGCCCTTTTGAGGTGTGTCGTATTTATTTCCTCCAAGGTCGTAATAGCATACGATTTCTGCACTCTTCTCGATAAAGTCATTTATGCCTGTCACATCGTCGTCGTTGACAAGAATGTTGAATGACGGAGATGCAGAATTCACTGCTGTGAAATATGCACGGAAAGGCGCAACGGTGAAATAGCCGTCTGCTCCTTCTGCACGGCGCCAGAACTTGTTGCTCTTTATGTAGTAAGCGCTTGCATCAGTGACTTTTATAGGAGCATAAGTACCAATTAAGGTAATGTCGCTAGTGGCATTTTCAAGATTGGCTTTTACAGCGCCAGCGCCAATAGCAGACAGCGTGGTCGCATTAGTTTGGAAAATAGCTGGAGTACCCGCAGGAACAGTTTCTGCCTCAACAAGAGTAAGTGTACTGCCTTCTATGGTTCCAGAAGTGTAATAAGTGACATTCTCGTCAGAAGACACCTCATAAGGCAGACAGATAGTTCCCCATGTAGAGCCATTAAGCATTGTGCGCTCATAAGAAGTTGTAGTTGCAGTGAAATCTGCAGGTGCAGCAAATGGCTTGCCGTCGGTGATAACGAGGTTTTCGCATTCTCCATTAACGATAAGGTTATTACCGCTCAATCCAGCGCTGGCAGGTGCCACAAACAACACATTGCCATCAAACTGACTCTGCATCTCGTCCAGTGGGATGTTTGCGATAGAATTAACAGTTGTCAGGTCAACTGACAGCACGTTTGTTAAATCGGTCTTGTCTGCAAAATCATAGAACTTCTCAAGCGTGACATCTCCATGAAGCTTCATCTTGCTGTCTTCCATGTCCGCAGTAATAGGAGTAAACTGTCCTTGGTCAATTACGCCCAATGCCTTAACTTGCTCGGCACTCAGGGCGGTATTCCAATAGCGGAATTCTGCAAGGTCAATCACACCTTCCTCACCGTCGTTGTCTGCAAAGAGCAGAGCATAGCCCTCGTTGAATTGCCAGTATTCATATGCACTGGCACTGGCTCCTATTTTTACGCCATCGATATAAACAGTAGCAAATCCATCATTGAGAACATAGACAATGCGGTGCCACTTGTCTGCTACAAGCTTGCCATTGTAGCCAAGCCTGGCCACTCCATGTCCCACCTTATTTCCGTATATAAAAAAGTCGCCGTCGTTACCGTTCGTTAAGTCGGTTTGAAGCAGGCATTGATAGCCGCTGAGCGCCATCGGCTTAAGGTCGTACATAAGGGTAAATGTGCTCTGCACACCGCTCTGCATATGATTGAGTTTCAGATATGAATTTATAGGCACTCTCACTGCGCCATTGGATGCCGTAGGACCATCAACTGCCTCGACACCAATTTCGGCAGGGTCTTCATAGCTTACAATACTGCTTCCCACCTTGTTGGCAGGTTCCAATGTTGCCACGCCTGTACCATACATACGGTCGTTAGCATCATCAAAGGTCCATTCACCAGTAGCAGATGGCACTCCCTCTGGATAGCGTGTCTGGGTTACCGCTATAGTCTTAGTTTTACCCTCTTGTCCGCTGACAGTTATCGATGCCTTGCGAGTACTATAGCTTTTCATCTTGGCTGCGCGGAAAATATAATTTTTACCTCCATCCACAGGAGTCGCGCTTACCTCCTCTATCCATTCTGGCAATTCAATCTGAGGTTCTACGGTACTTGCAATCAGGACAGAGAATTCCCTATCGTTGCCAAAGATTTTTACATTTTCAGGCGATACCGTCAAGTCGGCTTCAACAGTGCCCAAAGCCTTAACCTGATTTTCCGACAGGGCTTGATTCCAATAAGCCAGCTCGGCAAGGTCAATCACACCTTCCTCACCATTGTTGTCTGCAACTAGCAGG
>JAZUHM010000080.1:0-2078 GCA_045641725.1 Bacteroidaceae bacterium
TTGTGGTGCCCGATGTAGAGCAGTTCCCCGGACATATCGCCTGCTCGGCGCTGTCGCGCAGCGAGATCGTGGTGCCGCTCATTCGCAAGGGCCGCGTGGTGGCAGTGTTGGACATCGACAGCGCCCAACTCGCCACATTCGACCAGACAGACCGCCTCTATCTTGAGGCGATAGCAGCAATTGTATAGTTTTTGCATGTTGTCCTTGGCAAGTGTTTTAGTTCGTAACCCACAAAACTTTATTTGTTGTACAATATTGCAAAAAATTGTTTAATACTTGGTAAATTATAAATATAATGTTATCTTTGCTGCGAAATAATAAAATGTTTTGGTTATGGCATTGTTGTTAGAATCACAGTATAACTTTTACAAGGCACACGAGCTTGAGTTGCTGAAGCAATATCAGGGAAAGCATCTTGTTATTTCTGATACACTTCAAGTATATCCTTTTGTTTCACCGAAAGAGGGGTACAGATTCGGAGTGAAGAATTTTGGAGCAGGTAATTTCCTCTTACACAAATGCATTCCAGGAAGTCTAAATGTGGTTCATACAATCAATAATTGTGTGGAAGTATGAATCGATATGAGTTTTTAGACAACGGTTTGCTTGATAAGATTGTTTCGCCTGTAAAGGTTGATGTGACCGATTACGAAACAAAATCTGATTGCAAGGATATTTACAGCAATGCAAAGGCACTGTGGGATACAGGATCGACGGTTACGGTTGTCTCGAGTCTTATGGTAGAAAAACTCGGGCTAATTCCCACAGATATAACAATAGTACGTGGATTTCAAGGCCAATCAGTAAAAGCTAATACATATAATATTGACTTGTGGTTAAACGATATTCATATAGAATATATTCAAGCAATAGAGGGTGGATTGACTAATATTGATATGATAATCGGGATGGATGTTTTGTGCCAAGGGGCATTGTATATCACACATCCTGATTTCAAAACAAAGCTTGTATTTGAACAAGAATAATAGATTCCCAGTTTACAAAATCTCTTTTATCTCTTTGAGCCTGGCCACTGTGTGGGTCGGGTGGATGTCTGTGGCTGTGTTTTTGCGGTTGAAGAAGATGGTGTCGAGGCCGTAGTCCATGGCGCCGCCTATGTCGGTCACGGGATTGTCGCCTATCATAATGGTGGTCTGCAGATTGGCCTTGGTCTGGGCCATTGCGTAGTCGAAGAACTGGGCGCTGGGCTTGTTGGCACCAGCGTCTTCAGAGAGGATTACGCTGTCGAAGTAGTCGATCAGGCCGCATGAGCGAAGTTTCTTGTATTGTACCTCGTGAAATCCGTTGCTGCACATGTGTATGCGGTAATTCTTGCTGCGGAGATAGTCCATCAGGTCGCGCGCCCCGTCGATAAGGCCGGGTTTGCTGCTGCAGTAGTCGAGAAACACGTCGCTGATGTGGAGGCAGTCCTCGCGGCTGGGGCTGAGTGGTGTGCCGTCGCTTGATTTTCCGAGCGACAGCGGGCGGCGAAAGCGCTCTACAATCAGGTAGTCACGCTCTATCTGGCCTGCGGCATACTGTTCCCACAACTCTGTGTTGGTTTGCCAATAGGGTACAAAGAATGCGTCTGGCTCGGCAAAATATTGCGCCAGATTAAAATGGTCGTAAAGTTCGCCGAGGGCGATTTGGGCATTGCCGCGAGTGTCGTAGAGGGTGTCGTCGAAGTCGAGAAAGAGGTCTGTGTACATGTGTCAGATGGTGTCAGGAAAGTCTATTCCGAATTTGCGTAGTTTGTTGATGGACATTGAGAGGTTGCGCTGCCAAGTATCGTCGGGAATGATGAGCGTGGCGGGCGTGTTGGTCTTGGCGGCGAGGCGTAGATAGGTCTCGTAGGTGTTGAGGCGGTTTTCGCTGCCGAAATTATAGATACCGCCGGGCAGGGCGAGGGCTTTTTCTATGTTGCGGACTACTTGCCACACGTCGGTGAGGCCGCGCAGTTCGCGGGTGCATGCTTTGACAGGGGTGCTGTTGAGGCGCGCAGTCTGCAGGTTTACCAGAATGTTTTGGTTGAGGCGCAGGGGCGAGTCGGGGCTGTCGTACATCCAGGTGAGGCGCAG
>JAZUHM010000081.1:0-5135 GCA_045641725.1 Bacteroidaceae bacterium
CGGACAGGTAGGTCTCTATTATATCATGTTCACCGCCGGACTTTCGATGGACATGAGCGTGCTGAAGAGGCGGCCCCTGCAGGTGAGCAGCTTTGGCTTGATCAGTTTTGCCGTGCCCTTTATGATGGGTTTCGCGGCGGCCTACTGGCTGCTGCAGATGAGCGCGGCGGCATCGGTGCTGGTGTCGTGCATACTGGCGAGCCACACGATGGTGGCCTTCAGCATTGCCTCGCGCTACGGCCTGGCCCAGCACCGCGGCGTGACGATGTCGGTGGTGGCCACGATGATTTCGCTGGTAATCTCGCTTATAATCGTGGCAATGCTCTCGGGCTCATTCCACGGCCACAGCGGCCTGTGGTCAATGCTGTTTGTGCTGCTCAAGTGCGCGGCGGTCGGCGCAGGAATCTTCCTTTTGCTGCCGCGAATCATAAGATTTATGTTCCGCAAACTGAGCGACGACGTGCTGCAATACATCTTTGTGATGTTTGTGGTGCTGCTGTGTGCGGCGGCGTGCAATTCCCTCGGGCTGGAAGGCGTGTTGGGCGCGTTCCTCGTGGGTTTGGCTTTCAACAGATACATCCCCGAATCGGCGCCGCTGATGAAGCACATCGACTTCATGGGCAATGCGCTCTTTATCCCCTATTTCCTGATTGGCGTGGGCATGCTGATTGACGTCAAGCTGCTGGTGGCGAGCCCCGTGGCCATTGTGGTGACGCTGGTAATCGTGATTGTGGCGCTGGTGTCCAAATGCGTGGCCGCCATGATTGCGGCGGGCATCTTCCGCCTCGACCGCAACACGCTGATGATGATGATGGGCCTCACTTCGGCCCACGCGGCCGGCGGTCTGGCCATAGTGATGGTGGGCCGCGAGCTGCTGCTGCCCGATGGCTCGCCTCTGGTGGATGAGCCGCTGCTCAATGCTGTGGTGATGCTCATATTGTTCAGCTGTATATTCAGCGCCGTGCTCACCTCCAACGCATCGCGCCGCATCAGCCTCACAGAGGTCAGCGAAGAGGAGAAGACGGGAGTGGAAGACAAGATGCTCGTGGCTCTGTCTCGCGAGGAGTCTATGCGCAACCTCGTGACTTCGGCCATTTTGATGCGACCCCACCGCAGCACAACCCCGCTGGTGGGCGTGAGGCTCGTGGTTGATGCCAAAGACAACGAGCGCGAACTCAATGTGGCCCGCAAACTGGTGAACGACGCCGCCAGCGTGGCAGCCTCGGCCGGCATAAGCCTCAAGAAGGTCGTGCGCTCAAGCGTCAACCCCATCACCGGCCTCTCGCATCTCATGAAAGACTTTGAGACCAGCGAGATGATGATGGGCTATCACCTGACCGAAGGCAAAGCATCAGACAGTTTCGGCAACATAACTACGGAGATGCTGGCCACCATATCGCGCCAGATAATCATACTCCACGCCTCGCAGCCAGTCAACACGATTCGCCGCATCCATGTGGCAGTGCCGGCTCAGGCCCAGAAGGAGACGGGATTTGTGCGCTGGCTCAACCATGTGCTGCGCCTCGCCCGCCAGTTGGATTGCCACATCGTATTTTATTGCGACGAAGAGGCCTGGGCTCTTATTCAGGAGCGCCAGCGCCAGCACTACGGCAAGGTGAGAATTCTGTTCATGCCTTTCCGCGACTACAGCAAGATTGCCACACTCAGCGAGCAGGTAAGGCCAGACCACATGGTCGTATTTATTGCGGCGCGCTCGGGCTCGGTGTCTCACCACGCCGAGATGAACAAGCTGCCCGCCATAGTGGCCAAGCATTTCGCCCTTTGCAGCGTGATGATCATCTATCCCGACCAGTATGGCCTCGACAAGCATATCTCGGCCTTTACTACTGGTTTGAAATAACGAACATACACTCTCTCACAATGATAAAAGTAGAAGGAATAACCAAGAAATTCGGCTCTCTGGAGGTGCTCAAGGGCATTAACCTCGAAATCCAGAAAGGCGAGGTCGTGAGCATTGTCGGCCCAAGCGGCGCCGGCAAAACTACCCTGCTGCAGATAATGGGACTGCTCGACAATCCCAACTCCGGCAAGGTGATAATCGACGGCCAGGACGTGACCCGATTCAAGCAGAAGCAGCTGGCGCGCGTCAGAAACACGCAGATTGGATTTGTGTTCCAATTCCACCAGCTTCTGCCCGAATTTACAGCGCTCGAAAACGTGATGATTCCGGCAATGATTGCGGGCCGCAAACGCAGCGAGGCCCGCAAGAGAGCCCAGGAGCTGCTCGCATTTATGGGCCTCGCCGATCGTGCCGACCACAAGCCAAAGCAGATGTCGGGCGGCGAAAATCAGCGCGTGGCCGTCGCTCGCGCTCTCATCAACGACCCCAAAGTCGTTTTGGCCGACGAGCCTTCGGGCAGCCTCGACAGTCACAACAAAGCCGAGCTCCACAAGCTGTTCTTTGACCTCCGCGATAAGTTTGGTCAGACCTTTATCATTGTGACTCACGACGAAGAACTGGCCACCCTCACCGACCGCACCATCCACATGAAGGACGGCAGAATAGCAGAACCCGAGGCCGCAGCATCAACTCCCGACGCCGCAGCCCCGCAGCCCGACACTGCCTCACAAAACACCGACGCCGCAGCCCCTGGCCCCGCAACCATTTAATCTAACACCGCAGAACAACAGCCTTATGGTAAAATTAGGAGACTATAATACGATGACAATCACCCGCTTTGTGGAAAGCGGTGCATATCTTGACGCCGGCGAGGGCCTCGAAATCCTCATGCCCAAGCGCTACACCACTGCCGAGATGCATCCCGGCGACGAAGTGAAAGTATTCGTCTATCTCGACCAGGCCAACAAGCCCGTGGCCACGCTCGAGATGCCGCTGGCCAAGGTTGGCGACTTTGCCTGTCTGCGCGTCAGCTGGCTAAACGAATACGGCGCCTTCCTGGACTGGGGATTGCTCAAAGACCTGTTTGTGCCCTTCAGCGAACAGCGCACCAAGATGCTGCAAGGCGAAGAATATATCGTCTATATCTACGTGGACGAGGTCACAGGCCGCATAGCCGGCACCTCGCGCATCAGCACCCACATCACCGACGACTCCAGCTCGCTCTCACCCCGCCAAGAGGTCGAGGTGCTCGTATATAAACGCACCTCGCTGGGCTACAAGGCCATCATACTCGGCCCCAACTGCGAGGGACTGATTTACCACAACGAGCTGTTCCGCACCCTCAGCTACGGCGACAAACTCAAAGCCTACGTCAAAAACATCCGCCCCGACGGCAAGGTAGATTTAATCCTGCAAGAGAGCGGCCGACAGCATGTAGAGGACTTCAGTGTCACCCTGCTCAACAGCCTGCAGCAGAAGGCCAACCATTTCATCGCACTCAACGACAAGTCTGACCCCGAAGACATCTACGACTACTTCGGCGTGAGCAAAAAGACCTTCAAGCGCGCCGTGGGTGCCCTGTATAAAGAGCGCCTGATCGAGATTTCCGACGACGGCATCAAGCTGCTATAAATCCCTGCCGGCCCAATCGCGCCACAGCGCCACCATGAAAACACATCTGCCCGTCATGAAATTTCAGGTTCCGCATCTTCTGTTGATAATAGGCGTTGCACTGCTCAGCAGCTGCGACATGATAGACTATCACCCCTACAATGTGGACATCGACGGCCCGCGAAACCTGATTGCCAAGAATATAAGCCTCATCGAACAGCAGTGCGCCGGCAAAGACACCATCCGCTTTGTGCAGATCAGCGACACACAGCGCTGGTATGACGAGACACAAGACCTGGTCAAGGCCATAAACAAAATCCCCAACCTCGATTTCGTAATCCACACCGGCGACCAAACCGACTTCGGCCTCTCCAAGGAATATATATGGATGCGCCAGATACTCATGGGCCTCAAGGTGCCATACGTCTGCGCCATAGGCAACCACGACTGCATAGGCACAGGCGAATCAGCCTATCGCGCCATGTACGGCCCCGACAACTTCAGCTTCAACGCCGCATTCCTGCACGTCGTGAGCCTCAACACCAACGCCTACGAGTACGATTATTCCAACGACATCCCCAATTTCTCATTCATCAAGGACGATATAGCCAGCGTGCCCGACACCATCACCACCAGCATCGTGGCCATGCACGTCGGGCCCTACATGTATCAGTTCAACGACAACGTGGCCGAATACTTCAACTACCGCACCAGACAATACCCCGGCCTGCAGTTCTGCATCTGCGGCCACGACCACAAGTTCCGCACCTATTACCCCTTCCAGGACGAAGGCCCCGTGTACTACGAATGCGGCGCAGCCAACCTCAAATGCTATATCCTCTATCAAGTCACACGAAATTCCTACACCCATGAAGTTGTGCATCTCTAAACTCGCGCTCATGGTGTGGACAATCGCCGTGAGCCTAACCACCAGCGCCGCCACAACCGACCTCGACAGCCTCGCCGCGCCAGACACCGAGCCAGCAACACTCAGCTCCGACAGCACCACCTATCACTACGGCAAACTGCCCAAGCAGCTGCGCCCCAAGAAAGGCACACCCGAGTACTACGAATACCGCATCAACGCCTACAACCGCTTTTGGCGCTCACTCATACCCAACCAGGCCCGCCTGCAGTACGCCGGCAACGTAGGCATGATAAACATCGGCCTCGGATGGCACTACGGCGGCCCCGAGCGCCACCGATGGGAGACAGACTTCATGCTCGGCCTGATACTCAAAAACGACAACCCCAAAAACTACTACACCTTCACCCTGCGCCAAAGCTACGTCCCCTTCCGCATACCCCTCTTCTGGCACTTCAGCTACGAGCCCCTCGCCACAGGCATGATGCTCAACTTCATCTCAGGCGAAGAATTTTGGGTGCGCGAGCCCTCAAAGTACCCCCAGCGCTACTACGGCTTCCCCACCGCCGTGCGAGCCCACGTATTCCTAGGCCAGCGCCTGAGGTGGGAAATCCCCAAGGCCAAGCGCAAATACGTCAAGTCCATCTCCTTTTGCTACGACCTGTCAGCCTGCGACCTCGACATCGCCTCCTACTCCACCAACAGCTACATCCCGCTGCGCGACATCCTCAGCCTCTCATTCAGCATCAAGGTCGAGGCATTCTGACCCACCCCACCCCAGCCAAACCCCAAAACCCA
>JAZUHM010000082.1:0-2913 GCA_045641725.1 Bacteroidaceae bacterium
CAATGGGGATAATATTTGTCTATAATGGCCAACGGACTCATCGTATCTTATTATAATTGTATTATTTAATCTGTATTCAGGATATTTTCTGCTGTCTTTATATTCTTCCTCCAGCACATCATGCACTGCCGTGACTGCTGGAGTCTCAAACTGGAACGACAAAGCAGGATTCCAGGGATTTCTAACCACAAAAGTGTATTTTGTTGATGGCTTTAGATTCTTATATGCCACATAATCCTGCACATTATCTCCCGGAGGCAGATTGAGCACAGTAAAATGTCTGGTATCTCCTTCGTTTATTGTATAATCTCCTTCAAACAAACTATAGGTGACCATGCGCCCAGACCAATAGCTCGGCGACAAATTGCTGATATCAAGCCAAAATTCGGCCTTATCGTTCGCAAACGACTTATCTGCAATGCTGAAATCGAGTTTTGGCTGTGATGCTTTAATAATTTGTATAGAGTCAAACGGCAAATACATTGAGTCCGGCAAGTTAACACCCAGATACCGGTCACCAATAGCCGAGAAAGTCAGATAAGCCACCAATGTCGTATCGCTATGAGCTTTGACAATACCGTCGGCCAATCCTAAATAATCCAAATCAGCCGGCATTCCAAGCGTATCCAGCGTTGTATAAGTAAACAACTCAACAGGAGAATATACATCTTCGTCCGACACATTCCTGACATTGATCGACGCCGTCACATAAGCATTGGTATCAGGATTGCGGTTAAATATCACAGTGTCAACTTCTATTCTATGACACATGGCCAATGTGTCGTTCGTTTCATACATCACACTGTCTGGATTGAGAAAAAGAGCTTCCTGCAAGTGATTCAGTCCCCATATAGTCCCCTCAAACGTTGGCTCAAGCGGATTCTCCTGAGGAGTAAACACACTCAAATCAAAGTATCCGTCATAGTCACCGCCATACCCCCATGTAATATGAAAATAGCCATCACTATTCATACCATCCATCACAAACGCATGTCCGCCACCGTGGGAGGTATAACCAGCATAAAGTATTGGGCGATTATTGCACAATTCATTCATCAGCAAGCGATACCACTGCCGGGGAGCATAATCATAGCTCGCCAGCCTGCGCACATATTTATATCCAAACGCATTGTGCAGAGGCTCTACAAGCCTGTTGATATTGGCACCAGACGACCCGACTCCCCAACTCATTCTGCAAGCCACACCAAGCATGTATGACAGATTGGCCACAGCATCAGCCTGGGAGTCATTATAATTTCCATCAATATATGAATCCAAGATATTGTCAAAATCAATTCTTGTGCCAGCCTGAATAGTTGGTATGACTCCATTGTTGTCCGACTCAAATCCTGCAATACTATCAAATAAATACTCGGGATATCGATAGTGACTGACCAATTGCTCTGCTGCAGTTGCCACACAGCCGACCAAGCAACGATCTTGCGACACTACCCCATCATCATATATATAATAAGGACACGCGCTATTAAAAGGATACCCTTGCGACCGCACAGATTTAACAATAGGCATGATTGGCAATTCAATGCCATCCTCTTTTGCCCACGCCACATTGGTAGCAACACTGCTGACAGGGGCAGGATTCATGCGCAATAGATTGCCGAGTGAAACGGGCACGTTTTGTGAGCCGACATTTCCATAGCCAGCCACACGGCAATTTTCATCTGTTCCGCAAACCAAAACAAACCTGCCGTTATCTGCCTCCGCCACAATGTGGGCATTTAAAGCCGATTGCGTGATTTGCAAATCAGCGGGCAAAAATTTCCTTGAATGCACAGCATTGTTATCTGTCGCCAATAAGTATTGGGCGGCCACATCTAATGCCACCTCACGACTCAACTCTTGGGCAACAGATTTGCCAAGCGTTATAAATAATAATATGTATAGCAGTATTATTCTGTTCACAAACGCAAAGTTACAAAGATTTATTGCAATTACACCTATTAACCATGCAAGAAATTACATATTTCGTATAAAAAACACACAAATATCACGAAATTGCAAAAAAAATCCCCAAAAAGCTTTGGTGATTAAAAATAAAGCACTAATTTTGCATCGCAATTGAGAACAAGACCTCAAGCGAGAGGTTAAATCAATTAAAAATGCGTCCTTAGCTCAGTTGGTAGAGCAATTGACTCTTAATCAATGGGTCCAGGGTTCGAGCCCCTGAGGGCGTACAAAGCTTCTTCAGAAATGAAGGAGCTTTTTTTGTGTGCCATCACGAACACATTTCGTAGCTTGGCGCGTCCCGGGCTCAGTGGAAATTTTTAGTAGTCAGTCAGCAACTCAGCTCGCATTTGAGCCGTCTGCTCCCCTAGGGAGGGGCAAATGCGAGCAGCATTTGGCAGGAGCCCTTTGAGGCACCACCAGCCTCAAAGGAAATAGCGACGCGAGGGGGTCGAAGACTGTCGCGAAGCGACTGAGGGGTCGATAGTAACTTTGTCTGGGGCTACCCCTCCGCCCTTCGGGCCACCGACACCGTCGTCGCTTTTTCTTTCGAGGCTGGTGATGCCTCTCAAGACTCCTCCCCAAATCGCTTCTTACGCGATTTGCCCCTAATCAGGGGAGGAGACGACTCAATCATAGTCTTTTGTTATACCGGACACTAATAATCCCTTATATATTGATACGCGCGCGAGGGGGCGCTGGGACGAGGCGGCGAGAGCGATTTTTGAAGCCCGAAAAATACAACGTATTGCGCGTCCGAAAAAATGAAATGCGTGCTAATTTTGGTTCACAGCGCTGTGAACAGAAATTAGCGCGCATTTTGTTTTTAGCAAATCGCTTGATGTTTATTTTTCAGCGAGTTAGGATTATTTTGTTTATCACCTTGAAATAGATACCCCAGGCTTACTTTTGAACCGTCAGCCTACAAAACTGCTCGCATTTGAGCCG
>JAZUHM010000083.1:0-7592 GCA_045641725.1 Bacteroidaceae bacterium
ATACCACAGCCATTCTGCTCAATCAACCGTCGATAGAGAAGTTTATGCCGCAAATCAAGCCCGGCGGTGCGCTCATCTACGACACCAGTGCCATCATACAACCACCCCAGAACGACACCATCAATATTTACAGCATGGATGCTATGGATGCCGCCGCCGAGATGCAGAACATCAAGACATTCAACATGATAGTGCTCGGCGGACTGCTGAAAATCAAGCCCATTGTGTCTATCGAAAACGTGACCAAGGCCCTCTACAAGACCTTGCCCGAACGCCACCACAAGCTTATCCCAATGAACGAGCAGGCATTGCTCAAGGGTCTCGAGATTATCAAGGCTGAGTAATTCGCTACGCATCACATTCGCACTTCAACAAATATTTCAGGCGCAATACACATGTGGTATTGCGCCTTTTCTTAATCAAATTTCGCCTTGATTTCAACGAAGTGCGCAATAAATTCTGTTCACAGCGCTGTGAACGAACGTTCACACCGCTGTGAACAAACGTTCATAGCGCTGTGAACAATCGTTCACAGCGCTGTGAACTAAAATTAGTGCGCACTTTATTATTTTTAGGTCGCAGAAATGTGGATTCAGGTCGAATTTTCGCAGTTTCCTGAGGGTTTGCGACAAGGCTCAGCCCTGTTCCTGCTTAAGGTGACAAAAATTACTTGAAGCACATGCGGACCGGGTGGCCTTCCCATGGCTTGCCAGTTGTCATTTGGGGACCATTGGTGTCAAACGAAAATAACGACCAGGCTTCATCGTTGAACTTAGTGTCGGTGGCGTATCGGGTATAGTAGATGCCGTCGGATATAGGGTCGTGGTTGCTATAGCCGTTTTCATACACGTTGCCCGCAAAAGGCAAGAAGATGCTCGCGCCATTGCTCTTGCTGGTCAATGTGCAGCCCATCACTCCGTTTACGAGGTCATATGAATAAGTGGTATTTTGGATAAGCTCGTTAAAGTCTTTGTTTGTGGGAATCCTCCAGCGGCCTTCCCATCCGGGATAGGTACCTGGATTGACAAGGCTGTTAATGCTGACCTTATAGGTGCTGCGGGAAAAAGTGCTCTTGCCCTTCAGATAAGTCTGCTCATAGCTATTGTATGCCACAAAGTCGCCAAACCCTTCAGGAATAGCAGCCTCCACATTGCAGGTGGCCCACAATGTGCCTGAGGGCAGATCCAGGTCCACATATTCATGGCCATTCTCAGTATTTTTGCCTTCGATGATTCTATTGTAAATTGTCACCACGTCGGTAGCATTGATATTTCCGTCCATATTGACATCGCAGTCGTTGAGCAGAGCTGCGCGCTCAGCATAAGCTTCGTTCTGATACTTGTAGATAGAGTTGAGGTCTTTGTAGTATTGCTGCTGGTCGTACATAAGGCGGTTGCAATTGTGGTCGCTTTCCCGATTGTTGTTTTCCACATATTCCACATCAACCTTTGTGATGATGACACCGCCGTAGGTATATCCCTTGAAATGCTGCGAAAACTCATTGCCTGTGCCATATTCCACATTTTCACACCAGAGCGGAATGTGGGTGCATGCAAAGTATGGTGTCACTTCAAGTGCATAGTTTTCTACGTCGCCGGTGTTGGCCTGTTGGGTAGTATTGCTGGGGAAGCCGGGTCCTGCAGTAAGGCGGGCCTTGCTATTGTCGAGAGGAGTGTAGTAAACCTTGATGGATTTGATGTAGTCCAGTTTTGTATATCCGTGCGACACATACATGTTTTCGTAGTCTGAGTAAGGAATGTTGTGCTCTGTGTCCAGATATTTGCCCAGATACAATCCGCTCATGGTCACGCTGCTGCCTTTGAGCGTATAGACGGGGTCTTTGATGAACGACAAAAATCTGTTGCGCCCCTCGATATGAAGGCCCTCTTTGTCAGCATGGCCAGTATTGGCGGTTATTCTTTTCCATGATTCAGACCCCGACCATTTCATGTCGCTTATAAGATATGAATTGTTTTTGATTTCGAACATTGTGCCGCCATTGAAGTCCCATGCGAATGAGCCAATAGTCGTCAGTAAAAAAATGAGAAGTGTGCAGTAGGTTTTCATATTTGTAGAGTTTATTATTTCGTTAGTATAAACTATTTGAATGGTTTTCGGTGCAAAAGTAATAAAAAAGCGGTAAATACCAAGTTTTTGGCATGTATTTGAGACCTACATGCGTAGCTTGAGCACAAATGAGGCTGGCATTTGAGCCGTCTGCTGCCTTGTTTAGGCTACTCTTTATAGTAGTAATGTATAAACATGCCCCTCCCAGGGGAGGAGCCGACTCAATCACAATCTTTTTTTTTACCGGACAACAATAGATTATTATTGAAAACCGGGCACAACTCCTTGTGGAATTGTGCCCGGTTTGATTGCTGATTTGAGCAAGAGGTTATGCCTCGGCTACTGGCTCTACAGCTACAACGCTGCGGTCGCGGCGGTCGTGAGAGAATTTCACGGTGCCATCTACCAATGCATAGAGTGTGTGGTCGCTACCC
This sequence comes from Bacteroidaceae bacterium, assembly GCA_045641725.1. Taxonomy (GTDB): domain Bacteria; phylum Bacteroidota; class Bacteroidia; order Bacteroidales; family Bacteroidaceae; genus UBA6382. The sequence goes on from JAZUHM010000083.1 coordinate 2,502, forward strand.
ATGCCTACGTTCTTGCCTGGATAGTGAACTGTACCTCTCTGGCGTACAATGATGTTGCCTGCTACGCAAGCCTGTCCACCACAAATCTTTACGCCTAATCGTTTACTCTGGGACTCGCGTCCGTTCTTAGAACTACCTACACCTTTTTTGTGTGCCATAATTTTCTAACTTTTAATGATTAAGCAATAATGTTTTTAATTGTGATCTCTGAGAACTGCTGACGGTGACCGTTCTTCTTCTGATAGTCCTTGCGGCGCTTCTTGTGGAAAACAATCACTTTGTCACCCTTTACGAGTGGAGTCTTAACTTCGGCTACTACCTTAGCGCCCTCTACTACTGGGGTGCCTACGGTTACTGCGCCTTCATTGTCAACAAGAAGTACGTCCTCAATTTCTACTTCCTGTCCTGCTTCTGAACCAGCGATGTGGTGTACGAAGATGGTCTTACCTGCTTCTACCTTGAACTGCTGGCCGTTCATCTGAATAATAGCGTACATTATATATAATATTTTTAAACGCTTCCGTAAGGCGAGCCTCGTTGTGAGTCTTCTTGTTTGAGCCTTGGCGGACTAAATCGGCTGCAAAATTAGTGATATTTTTTTATCTGACAATGATTTGGGGTGTTTTTTTTAGTCAGATTACTTCTTTTTGGCAGTTGTTTTGCTCTTGGTTGTGGTTTTTGTTGTGCTTTTTGGGGTTTCCTTTGGCTGTGGCTTGTAATAGGTGAGGGCTTCGGGCATTTTCTCGGTGAGGTGTTTGATGCGGTTTTCGTCGCTTGGGTGGTCGCTGAAGAACTCGCTCTTTTTGTTGGACGAAAGCGACGCCATGCGCTGCCAGAATGGTATTGCGACCTGAGGGTCGTAGCCTGCCATGGCTGCAAAGACGATGCCCATATAGTCGGCTTCGCTCTCATTATTGCGGCTGTATTTGAGGTTGGCCAGTGAGAAGCCGGTCTTGGCCAGTGAGGTGGCGGCGTTGCCTACGGTGCTGCCTGCGGCTACGCTGATGATGCCGCCTACAATCTTGGTTCCCTGCTGCTGGCGCATCTGCTTGGAGATTTGTTCGGCGGAGTGCTTTGCCACGGCGTGGGCTATCTCGTGGCCGAGCACGATGGCCAGCGAGGCTTCGTCTTGGGTGACGGGCAGAATGCCTTCATAAACTACGATCTTGCCGCCTGGCATGCAGAATGCGTTGACCTGATTGTCTGCCACGAGATTAAACTCCCACGAGTAGTTTGCTATCTCAGCCTCTGCGCCGTGTTCGCGCAGATATGCCTCTACTGCGGTAGCGAGGCGCTGGCCAACGCGCTTTACCATCTGTGAGTTAGCTTGGTCTGTAGAGAGCTTTGACTTGCTCAGAATCTCAGTGTACTGCTGCTTGCTGAGTGCGAGGATTTCTGCGTCTTTCACGAGCAGTTTGTGGCTGCGTCCGGTGACGGCCACCTTCTCGGTAGTGCCGCAAGACGATGCGATGATTGCGAGTGCCGCAATCAGGATGATAAAAAGATTTCTTTTCATTGTGGTTATGTGTTTTTTAGTTGTTGGCGGCTTTGTTGTAATATTCCATGGCTTGGGGCATGTGTTTGCGGATGGCCTTGATGCGGTTCTTGCAGTCGGGGTGGTCGCTCAGGAACTCGATGGCAAAAGGCGATTCCTCTTCCATGCGCTCCCAGAATGGGATGGCGCACTGAGGGTCATAGCCTGCCATGGCAGTGAATATGAGGCCCATGTGGTCGGCCTCGAGCTCGTGGGCTCTGTCATACTTGAGCGAGAAGAGCGAGAGGCCCGTGCTGGCAATGGCGTTGAATGCGGTGTTGACGTTATCGTCGAGCAGTGGGCCGAGTATGAGGCTAAGGGCATTGACGCCGTATTCCTGGCGCATTTGTTCGGAGATTTGTTCTGCCGAGTGCTTGGCAACGGCGTGTGCAACCTCGTGGCCGAGCACCACAGCGAGCGACTCTTCGTCCTGAGTGACGGGCAATATGCCTTCAAACACGACAATCTTGCCGCCTGGCATACAGAAGGCATTTACCTCTTCGTCTTGGGTGAGGCAGAACTCCCAGTCGTAGTATTCTATTTCGTCTTCGCGACCATTTTCGCGCATATATTTTTCTACCGCGTCTGCCAGTCGTTTGCCAACGCGCTTAACCATGGCGGTATTTGCCTCGTCGTCGGAGATTTCTGTTTGCTTGAGGAAATCCCGGTACTCCTGCGTGCTGTATTCCAGGAGTTCCTCGTCAGACACCAGCAGTGTGTGTTCGCGCTCGGTAATAGGCACAGTTTCTGTGTGGCCGCACGAGGTGGTAATCAGTGCGAGTGCTAATAATATAATAAGGTAGGGAATTTTCTTCATGTTCTGCGTTGGGTAAATGGCGTTATGAGTGTAGTTCGTTGAGATATTTCTCGGCCTCAATGGCAGCCCTGCAGCCCGAAGCGGCTGCATTGATGGCCTGTCGGTAGATAGGGTCGGCCACATCGCCTGCGGCAAAAACGCCAGGAAGGTTGGTGAGTGGGGTAGGGCCTTGTGTGATGATATAGCCGTTGGCATCGGTTTCGATCCAAGGCTTGAAAATGTCGCTGTTGGGCTTGTGGCCGATGGCGAGGAAGAATCCGTCGATGGCAATTTCGTAGATTTTTTCGTCGGCAGTGCCTTTGCGGAACACGACCTTGGCACCCTCAACGCCATTGTCGCCAAAGAGACCGAGTGTGTTGGTCTCGTAGAGGATTTCAATCTTTGGATTCTCTTCCACCCGTTGCTGCATGACCTTTGAGGCGCGCAGATATGGTTTTCTCACAATCATATAGACCTTGTTGGCGAGGCGGGCAAGATACGACGCCTCTTCGCAGGCAGTGTCGCCGCCGCCAACTACGGCTACAGTCTTCTTACGATAGAAGAATCCGTCGCAAGTGGCGCAGGCGCTCACTCCTTCGCCCTGGTATTTCTGTTCGTCGGGCAGGCCGAGGTACTTGGCAGAAGCGCCAGTGGCGATGATGAGTGCATCGGTGGTGATTTGGCTATCGTCGTCAAAGGTTATTTTGTATGGCTGCTGGCTGAGGTCGGCGGCAGTGGCTGCCAGCGGGCGTATCTCAGCTCCGTAGTTCAGTGCCTGCTGGCGCATATTGTCCATCAGCTCGTTGGCATCAACGCCGTCGGGAAAGCCTGGGTAGTTTTCCACGATTGTGGTGATGGTGAGTTGGCCTCCGGGCTGCATGCCTTCGTATATCACGGCCTTATGTCCGCTGCGGCCCAAATAGATGGCTGCGGTGTAGCCGGCAGGGCCTGAACCGATTATTGCGATAGGAAGATGTTCCATAATTATGTGTGCTATTGGTGTTGTGTTTCTTGGTAGTGAGATGGTTCCGGGGTCAACTGGGTTGCGGCTGCGCTTTGGACGGGCGTTTTATCGGAGGTCGATAATCTCGATGTCTTTATATGCTGCCTTGTTGAACTTAAACGTAGAGTCGCTGAACTTCTGCTTTGTCTTGCAGTTGCTGATATTGATTACGGTGGTGCCTTTGCCCTTCTGCATTGCGACGCTCACTGGGTAGTAGGTCTTTTTGTCAATCACCACCACCATCTTCTTGATTTTATTGCTGGCAGAAGTGGCATTGAGTGTGATTTCGTAGCAAGGTTTGCCGCTGCTTTTGATTTCGCGCATGGTGTAGGAATATCCCTGCTTGTAGAGCTCGATGAAGAAATAGGGATTGATGGTCTGTTTCTCGGCAGCGGTAGGAGTGGTGATGTTCACCTCGTTGCTCTGCTTGTTGAGAGTCCAAAGGGTCTTGCCGTCATACCAACAGAGGATGTTGGGCGATGAGAGGTGCAGCTGCTTGCCGTGGATATAGATGGTGCCGGTCATGCTGCCAGCGGTGGCGGTGGCGCTGAAGTTGGCCTTGATGTCGCCGGCGTTGCGGATAGTGGCGGCAGTTTTGTCGAGCACGGCTTTTGCCGAGCTCTGAGCCATGAGGCCTATCGAGGCCATGGCGAGGATGCAGATTAGTGTTAGTCTTTTCATTGTGGGTTTTAATTTTGGGTTTCTTGTTTAGACTTCTTATCTCGGCGCAGGTTTAATGCGCTTGGGGTTAAATAGTTTTAAAACTGATTATATCGGGCGGTAGCTCGGTGTGACACAGTGAAGACTTGGCGTGGCACAGAGGTTAGATGAGGTGAAGGGCTTCGAGCTTGATGTTGAGGTCGGCCTCATCTACGATAAGCACGTCGCGAGGCTTTGAGCCGCGGGAAGGTCCCACAATCTTTGCCTTTTCGAGCTGGTCCATCAGTCGGCCGGCGCGGTTATAGCCGATAGAGAAGGTGCGCTGGATGGACGATGTGGAGCCTTGCTGTCCATTGACCACATAGCGGGCTACGTCCACAAACATGCTATCGTAGCGCTGCACTGGGCCGTTTTCGTCCATGCCGTCGCCGTCGGAGCCGCTGTCGTCGTATGCAACTTCTGGCAGCTCGTATGCATAGAGTGGGCTTGGCTGCTCGCTGATAAAGTTGTTGAGTGCTTCTACCTCGGGAGTGTCGATAAAGGCGCACTGCACACGTTCAGCCTGTTTGCCCGAAGCGAGGAAAAGCATGTCGCCTCGGCCCACGAGCTGGTTGGCTCCCATTTGGTCGAGGATGGTGCGCGAATCGACTGTGGCCATTACGCGGAAAGCCATGCGGGCAGGGAAGTTGGCCTTGATGTTACCTGTGATGATGGTGGCTGTAGGGCGCTGTGTGGCGATCACCATGTGAATGCCGACGGCGCGGGCCAGCTGTGCGATGCGGGTAATCGGGTGTTCTATCTCCTTGCCTGCCACCATGATGAGGTCGCCGTACTCGTCTATGATTACTACGATATATGGCAGGAACTTATGGCCCCTTTCTGGGTTGAGCTTGCGAGATTTGAACTTCTCGTTGTATTCTTTGATGTTGCGGGTGCCGGCGCTCTTGAGCAGCATGTAGCGGTCGTCCATTTCCTGGCAGAGGCTCTTGAGGGTATGCTTGACTTTCTCGACCTCGGTGATTACTGGCTCGCCTGCCGATTCTTCTACCTCGGCCATAAAGTTGTTTTCGAGCGGAGAGTAGATGCTGAACTCAACCT
>JAZUHM010000084.1:0-1740 GCA_045641725.1 Bacteroidaceae bacterium
AGTGAGCTTCAGCAGTTCCTGAAACTTCTCGAGTGCGGGCTTTTGCTTGTGGTTGTTGTGAGGCATGGCGGGCTTGTGGTTTATTGATGCGGTTTATCGGCGTGGTGACTGCTGCTGGCGCTTCTGGCGCTGGAGCTTGAGCCACACCATCATGTTTGTCATGTTTCTTATAAGCAGACAGAGTACCAAAATGATGATCTCGGTGCCCAAAACTTGCTTGATAAAGAGAGTGGCCAGCAGGAATCCGGCTATTACCATGGCCGAAACGACGTGGTAGTCCTTGTAGCGCTGCTGTCGTGCGCCGCGCATTTGCCAATAGATGCCGATGAGCGGCAGCGGATTGAGCACCCATATCAGCCAGTTGCTGCCCACGGTGGGATGGGTGGAGAACAGGAACAGGAATGCCACGAGGCAGCCTGCCAGTCCCTGCAGGGCGAGCAGTGCTGTGTCGGCCTGCCAGCAGATGCGGCCCTTGCGATATTCCCATGCGCCGAGGCCGATGGCGCCTGCCAGCATGATGATGGCGATGGCGAGGGGGGTGACGGGAAATGCGGGTTGTGCGGCAATGGGCGGGGGGTCAAGCAGGCGGTGCTGCTCCTTGACAATGGGGGAGACCATGCCGGTGAGGCTGGTTCTGTCAGCGCTGTTGAAATCCTGCTGCAGAATAAGGGGCGCAAACTGCAGTTCGGTGCCGGTGGCGGGCTGGTCGGCGCGCTGGCCGATAAGCAAATCCTGGCCAAAGGTTGACCACTTGTAGGCACTGCTATAGAAGTGCACTGCGTCGCGCAGAGTGCGGGTGGTAGGGCGCTGCGGATATTCTATCTTGCCGCTGAGGCTGTGCTCGATCATGTCTCTGACGCGGGTGGCACAGTTGTCGAAAAAGAAGTTGTAGCGGTAAGTCCTGTTTTCGGGCTGACAGTTGATGGTCAGGCTGTTAAGCATGCGCGTTATCTCGTCCTGACTCATGTTGAGCACCTGTTCGTCGATATAGATACCCCTGCGGCGGTAGTGCTCGATGAAGTCGCTGGTCTCCTGCATGGCGCAGATGTAGTCGGTCTCGCCCAGTGCAAAGCGCAGCGCGAAGTTGTCGCTGGTGAAGTCAAAGACGCCGTAGTTGAACGTGAGGTCGAGGCCGGCCGAGTCGATGCGGCAGATGCGTATGGCCGAGTGGCCGTAGTATTCGTAGATCTCAGGGCCGGGGCCGCAGGTCAGCAGACTGGCCTGGAACTTGGCTCCGTCGGCATTCTCAATACTGTCGCTGCGCATCAGCTCTCTGGCGGCCATGGCGTTGCCAGCCTGCTCAAAGATTCTGCTTTTCAACTCCTGCTGAGTGGCAGTGAGCTTGGCTGTAGAGTCGGACTGTGGAGCACTGGTGGCGACCTGGCGAATCTGTGCACCGGCCATCATGGCAATCAGCAAAAGTGCCGTCACCATAACCATCTTTACCTTATTTATTCTTGCGCGCATACGAACAATATATATAATATAGATTGCAAAGGTAGTAATAATAATTGAAACATCCAACCACTTTGGGCTAAAACCGCCATTCTGGCATGGCGAATGCGCCGTGTGGTGCAGATTTGTTCCGAAAAGGCACCAAATTCCGCCCGTTTCACCCCGCCGTAAATGCGCAGGAAATCTCGATTTCTTCGTGCTTAAAAATTCTTGATTCGAGATAAATTCTGTTCACAGCGCTGTGAACAAACGTTCACAGCGCTATGAACAATCGTTCACACCGCT
>JAZUHM010000085.1:0-2192 GCA_045641725.1 Bacteroidaceae bacterium
ACTCTGATGGATATGATCTACATGCCAGACGCACTGAAGGCCGCTATCGACATCATGGAGGCCGACCCAACACGCCTCGTTCACCGCAACGCCTTCAACATCGCCTCAATGAGCTTTGCTCCTGAGACCATCTACGCAGCCATCAAGAAGTACAAGCCAGACTTTGAAATGGTTTATGACGTAGATCCACTGAAGCAGTCTATCGCCGACTCATGGCCAGATTGCATGGACGACTCTTGCGCTCGCAACGAGTGGGACTGGAACCCAGTTTACGACCTCGACGGTATGACACGCGACATGCTCGAGAAGCTCCCCGCACGCATCCTCAAGTAATTTATTTTAGTAGCAAGTTAATCAACATATGATTACTTGCCGGCATATTCATAAGCCCTCCGCCTGCATAGCGTTGCGAAGCAGACGGAGGGTTATGTTTGTATAATAAGCGAGATAGCCCCTCGTTTGTTTTTTGACGCGCAAGCACCAGTTTTCTGTGGCGGATAATTGTATGTTTTTGCTGATTTCTGTATGCTTTAGAGGAATTTTTGGGTTAAATGATATCTTTTTTGTCAATTTTGCGGTCTAAGCTCAGAATAATGTGTATATTTGCATACATTATTATAAATATAAACACTTAAAAAATATGCAATATCCTAAAATTGGTATCCGCCCAACCATCGATGGTCGTCAAGGCGGTGTGCGCGAAAGTCTTGAAGAGAAGACTATGGCGCTGGCTAATGCAGTAGCCGAACTCATCAGTAGTAATCTTCGCAATGGCGACGGCTCGCCCGTGGAGTGCGTAATTGCCGACTCTACCATAGGTCGCGTGGCCGAAGCAGCCGCTTGTCAGGAAAAATTTGAGAAAGCAGGCGTGGGTGCTACTATCTCAGTCACCTCATGCTGGTGCTATGGCTCAGAGACCATGGACATGCACCCACATTGGCCAAAGGCAGTATGGGGATTTAATGGCACAGAGCGCCCAGGAGCAGTATATCTCGCAGCTGTTTTGGCAGCTCACGCCCAGAAGGGCTTGCCTGCTTTTGGCATCTACGGCCACGACGTTCAAGACCTGGCCGATAACACTATTCCTGCCGACGTGGCAGAGAAAATCCTGCGTTGGGCACGTGCTGCACAGGCTATGGCCACCATGCGCGGCAAGTCATATCTCTCGCTTGGCAATACTTGTATGGGTATTGCAGGCTCAATCGTTGACGCAGACTTCTTGCAGAAATACCTCGGCATGCGCACCGAATACGTAGAATTGGTTGAAATCCTCCGTCGCGTAGATTTTGGAATCTACGACCACGAGGAGTATGAAAAAGCTATGGCTTGGGTAGAAAAATACTGCAAGCCCAATGAAGGCTATGACTACAACGAAGACCGCCCACTCTTCACCGGTGCACCTATGACAACTTTCAACGGCAAGGGCAAAGGCAAAAATCGCGAAGAGAAAGACGCCGATTGGGAATTCACCGTTAAGAACTACATGATAATACGCGACCTCATGGAGGGCAATCCCCGTCTGCTCGAAATGGGCTACAAGGAAGAAGCCCTTGGCCATAACGCCATCTGCGGTGGCGTGCAAGGTCAGCGTCAGTGGACCGACTATAAACCAAATTTCGACTTCCCTGAGTCCCTTATGTGCTCATCATATGACTGGAACGGTATTCGCGAGGCCTATGTCATGGCTACAGAGAATGACTTCCTCAATGGCATCTCGATGCTCTTCGGTCACCTTTTGACCAACAAGGGCGTGATGTTCTCTGACGTTCGTACCTACTGGAGTCCAGATGCCGTAGAGCGTGTTACGGGTCAGCGTCCAGAGGGTGGAGCTGCACAGGGCTTTATCCATCTCATCAACTCGGGTGCCACTACACTCGATGCCACTGGTGCTATGACAGATGCTGAGGGCAACCCAACCATCAAGTGCCCATGGGAGATGACCGAGCAGGATGCCGAGGCATGCTTAAAGGCTACCAGCTGGATGCCTGCCGACCGCGACTATTTCCGTGGCGGTGGCTACTCTCCGCACTTCGTTACCCGTGGCGGCATGCCAATGACCATGCTCCGTCTCAACATCGTCAAGGGATTGGGTCCTGTCCTTCAGATTGCCGAGGGTTACACCGTAGAACTTCCTCAGGAGGTTCATGACACTCTTGACAAGCGTACTGATCCTACTTGGCCAACCACTTGGT
>JAZUHM010000086.1:0-6246 GCA_045641725.1 Bacteroidaceae bacterium
TCTACGTTTTCCTTATCGCGCTTGATGGCTTTCACGGTGGCCATCGCTTCTACTATTCCTGAGAACATGTTTTTAATATTTGAGATTGTATATATATAATAATGTATAGGGGAATCCACGCCGCCCTGTGGGCTATGGGGATTGCGTTATTTGCCTTGTGTGTGGTTGATCAGGTCGGTGCCGCTGCATGCGCCTACGATGCTCTGGAGCTGATTGCCTTTGGAGTCAATCACGAGCATGGTGGGGTAGGCGTGTATTGGATAGCGCTTGGCAAGCTCGCGGCCTTGTGATGTCTCCATGTTCATCTTGATGCTCACAAATCGCGGGTTGAAATAGTCGCCGACCTCTTTGAGCGTAAAGACATCTTTGGCCATCATCTTGCATGGGCCGCACCATGTGGTGTAGCAATCCACAAACACCATCTTACCCTCTTGCTTAGCCTTGGCAAGGGCCTGCTCTAAGGTGAGTTCTTCAAATTTTATGCCCTCTGTGCGGTTGAGGCGGTTGATAATCTCCTGCAGATTTCTCTTGCCGCTGTCGTAGGTCTCGATGGCAATAGTCTCGTTGAGATAGTTAATCAACTGCTGTTTTTGGTCTTCGTTTTCAATGCCTTTGGTAAGGCTTTCGTCGATGCTGATGGCATATCGCTCAAATTGTTTGCGGTGTTCCTTGAGATAAGCATAGAGCTCAGTCATCTTATTCTCGCCACGCAGTTTTCCTGCATTATAAAAAGCCCAGATGGTGAGGCTGTCGGGCAATTCCATGCGTCGCATCTCGCGATAGAGGTCAAGCATTTTCATTGGGTCGTATGGCTCGTCGGCGGTGGCGTATGGGAAAACCTCTGCTGCCAATACGTTCTCGATGAATCTGTTAACCTTGTCAAGACCGTTTTCTGCAACGAAATCGGCTTTGTGGGCGGTGAGGTATTTATAGTACTCGTGTTTGTAGTCATCTATCATAATGGTAAATGGGCGCCAGTTTTCCTTGAGGGCATATTCCTCAGGGCTGAGGAGCTTGATATAGGTGGAGTCAACAGTGCGGTAGGTCTGGGTGTCGAAGGCCAGCTCAAGGATTTTTAGGTAATTGCGCAATGTTTCTTTGTCGCGTTTGCCCTCGTTGTAAGCTTTGGTTGCGCCAATGAGGTTGGTGGCGGGGTTGAGCGCCAAGGCTACCATCTCCTGAAACTCTGGCAGAGCGGAGCCGCCAGAGATGCGTAGCAAGATCTCGCCGTCGCTATTGAGCACAAGATAGTGGGCATAGCTGTCAACGCTGTATCTTTTGGCAAAAGCCTTGCCGGTTTCCGTTGGCATGTTTAGGAACAGGCACACAAAGTTCTTGTCCATATAATCAGCGAACTCCTGATTGGAGAATACGTGCATGTTCATGCCGTGGCAAGGCATGGCCCAGTCGGCAAAGCAGTTGACGAAGATAGGCTTCTTGGTCTGCACGGAGAGGTCAAAGGCCTCTTCGAGCGAATAGACATATTTCATTTTAACGTCAGCCTTGACTTTGTCGCCATATACACTCTCGGGTTGCTGGGCGAAAGACGCGATACTAATTATGCCAAACGCGGCGATAAGTATGTGTTTAAATAACTTGCACATAAAAATATTGTTTTAAAATAATAATCCTTTAATAATGTAGAAAATCACAGGCACCAATAATGCTGGCAGCAGATTGATTGTCTTGCAATCCTTGATGCCCAGAATGCTGAGGCCCGAGCTGACAATGAGCACTCCGCCAACGATGCTGATCTCGGTGCGCATTTCCTCAGGCATAACGGCGCTGAAACACAGCGCGATAAGGTAGAACATACCCTGCCAGCAAAACAAGATTGGAGCGGCCATAAGCATTCCCCATCCGTAAGTGGCCGACAGCACGGCAGAGGTCACGAGGTCGAGGGTTGCATTGGTGTATAGGAAAGTGTTTTCTGGCTCGCTGAATGCCCAGCCGTGGCTCTCTGACAAACAGCTGAGCACGGGCCCCACGATGCTGAATGTGCCAATGCAGTAGAGCAGGCACGCAGTGGTGAGACCTTCCACGAGCTCTGTCTCCAGTTTGTCGCTCTCGAGGCGTCGTTTCTGGCGCTTTTGTTCAAAGCGCTTGAGTCGGCCGTCAAAGTCTAACCATGTGCCGACAACGGCGCCTATTGCTAAGGCTAAGATGAAAAGCACGGGATATTCGCTCTTCTGCATGTTGGGCAGAGCCGCATTAGCGCCGAGCACCAGACACGCCAGTCCCAGCGCGTCAAACAGAGTCTTCTTGTATTTTGCACTCACTAGCTGTCGCGCTGTGGCTCCCACTGCGCCGCCAATCAAAATTGTGCATGTATTTATTATCGTTCCTAGCATTTTTGTAAGAGTTAGTTTGCAAATTGTGACTCTTGACGGGGTCGCTTTACCCTAAAGAGACACAATTATTGGGCAAAATTACTACTTTTTAAATAATTATATGTAAATTTGCTTACCAAAGTTAGAATAAAAGTTAGAAAATACAGATATTATGCCAAAACAGAAAGTACAATTTAGTCTCGTTTATCGTGACATGTTCCAGTCTTCTGGCAAATTCCAGCCTCGCAAGGATCAGTTGGAGCGTGTGGCTCCCGCAATCATTGACATGGGCTGTTTTGCCCGCGTAGAAACCAACGGTGGTGCCTTTGAACAGGTAAATCTGCTTTATGGTGAAAACCCAAACAAGGCAGTCCGCGCCTTTACTGCTCCCTTTAACAAAGTAGGCATCAAGACTCACATGCTTGACCGTGGCTTGAATGCACTCCGCATGTTCCCCGTGCCTGCTGATGTACGCAAGCTTATGTATAAGGTTAAGCATGCTCAGGGCGTTGATATCCCTCGCATCTTCTGCGGACTCAACGACGTGCGCAATATCATCCCGTCTATTCAGTATGCTAAGGACGGCGGCATGACCCCGCAGGCAACTCTTTGCATCACCAATTCTCCTATCCATACAGCAGAATACTATTTCGGTATTGCAGAACAGCTTATTCAGGCTGGTGCTCCTGAAATCTGCTTAAAGGATATGGCCGGCATTGGTCAGCCTGCGATGCTCGGTAAGCTTACTGCCATGATTAAGTCTAAATATCCAGAGGTAATCATTCAGTATCACGGCCACAGCGGCCCAGGCCTCTCAATGGCTTCTATCCTTGAGGTTGCCAAGGCTGGTGCCGACGTGATTGATACCGCAGTTGAGCCACTCTCATGGGGCAAGGTTCACCCAGACGTAATTTCGGTGCAGTCTATGTTGAAGCACGCAGGTTTTGATGTGCCCGAAATAAATATGGATGCCTATATGGAGGTGCGCAAGATGACTCAGGAGTTCATCGACGATTTCCTCGGCTACTTCATGAATCCAAGCAACAAGCTCATGTCTTCGCTCCTGTTGGGCTGTGGCCTGCCAGGCGGTATGATGGGCTCTATGATGGCCGACCTCAAGGGCGTGGAGACTGCCATCAATGCAAATCGCGCCAAGAAGGGCCTCGAGCCATTCACCGAAGACCAACTGCTCGTCAAGCTCTTCAATGAGGTTGCGTATGTATGGCCACGCGTGGGCTATCCTCCACTCGTAACTCCATTCAGCCAGTATGTAAAGAACATCGCCCTGATGAATCTCCTCTGCGAGTCAATGGACAAGCCACGCTATTCTATGATGGACCAGTCAATGTGGGGTATGATTCTCGGCAAGAGCGGCAAGCTTCCTGGCGAGGTCGCTCCAGAAATCATCGAGCTCGCAAAGCAGAAGGGTCTCGAATTTACCGACGCCAACCCTCAGGACAATTATCCAGACGATCTGCAGACCTACATCGACGAGATGGAGAAGAACGGCTGGGAGCGTGGTGAGGATGACGAGGAGCTCTTTGAACTTGCAATGCACCCGACTCAGTATCGCGACTATAAGAGCGGTCTTGCCAAGCAACGCTTTGAGGAAGACCTCGCTAAGGCAAAGGCTGCCGCAAATGCGCCTGCCGTCAAGCCTACCTCACCTGCCGCTAAGCCAGCTCCAGCAAAGGGCGACGCCAAGGACGAAGTAATTGCCGCTATTTCTATGGCAATCGCTCAGGCTACTGCCGGCGATGTTGAGAGTGGCAAGATTACCATCAAGCCTTACAACAGCCCTTGGGCGACAAAGAAGTTTTAATATTTGACTTCCAATATTATACAACAAAGAATCAGCACCCGGATGAGTGCTGATTCTTTGTTTAATAATGGTTTTGTTTTTACTTGAGGCCTTCGTAGTCGGGGGCGTCAAAGGGCACGTCTTTGCACTGCACATACATAGAGGGCGAGTTGCTGACCTGGTAGTATTGGCTGCCCTTCTGTTTGATTACGTCCACGCCGCGCCAGTGGGTGTCGTAGCCGTCGCTATAGACATCGAGGTGGAGCACAAATCCCTTGAGCATCTCGCTGCGCTCTATCTCCTTGTTGATGGAACTGCGGATGATTACGGTGTAAGGCTGCTCGGGCTTGAATCCGTTTTCGGGCTTTGCGCCTTTAAGGAATGTGGCTACCAGATGAGGGCGTCCGTACGAAGCATCGCCGCCATACACTTCCTTGACGCGGCTCTCTACGCTATACCAGTTGTTAGAGATGTTGGCGAGTTCTACGCACTCCTTGCCGGCTTTGGCATCCTTGTGCCACATTTCAAAAGCCATCAGTTGCAGCACGACAGCGCCTTGTGGCTTTTCGCCGAGCTGAGCTTGTACTTGCTTAAACTCTTCTACCGTGGTGGGGAAGCGGTTGAAAGTTACCGAAACCTCCTGACCTTTTTTCCATTTGTTGGGGTCGAGGTCTCCCTTGAAGCTTACAGAAATTGATTGTGCAAAACAAATGCCGCCAACTATCGCGAGGCAAAGAGTGGTGATGATTTTCTTCATAATTGTTACTTTTTTAAGATTGTTGTTGGTGCAAAGATAGTCTTTTTGCTTTATATTTGTGTGATTTTTGCCCTAAATCTTCAATTGCGTTGCGTGATTTTCGGAAAAATTGTATGTAATTCTTTAAAAATATGGGTATGTTTGTGGGCGCGTTATGTAATTATTTCGTAATTTTGTGCATGTAAATTATGCGCCTGCGCAATGGCGTGACAAAACGTTGCAGTTTAAAAATTAAAATTATATTACAATGAAAGTCTTAAAACATTCCATGCTGCTTATTGCGGCAATAGTGATGAGCGTTAGTATGACCGCATGTGGCGGTGGTGGTGATGACGATCCTGGTACAGGCGGCGGTACAAAGCCACCCACAGGCGGCACCGTGAGCGAAACCGTAAGCGCTGCCGACATAACCTCAGTGTCTGCCACTGTGTATGGCAAGGTAAAGCCCTACACCGCAGTCAGTACCTTCCAGGTCGGTGCGGTCTTGTCTCACAAGGCACAGGTGTCGATGAACGATTATGAATTGGTGGGCAATCCTGCAACGATGCAGAATGGCGAATATTCTATTTCGTTTGGCGGTCTGAAGGCGAACACCAAGTATTATTATCGCTCGTTCTTTTATGATGGCAAGTCGTATATTATGGGCGAAGTGAAGTCGTTCACAACAGCCAGCTCGAAGTATGCGAGTGTCGATATGGGTCTGCCTTCAAAGACATTGTGGGCAACAACCAATGTGGGCGCTGAAAAGCCTGAGGACTACGGCAGTTATTTTGTATGGTCATCTCCAGTGCCAATGGGCAATGTGCGCTCAAAGGTGTTTGACGTAGATGAGAATGGCGATATCATTCCGGCCGATATACTCTCGCTCGACGCAGGTCATGTCTATTTCGGTGAAGGATGGCATGCGCCTTCCAAGAAGCAGATGGAAGAACTCCTGAGCGAAGCAAACTGCACATGGCAGTGGTGTGACGGCGTGACAACCCGCTATAACAACACCAGCGTGGCAGGCTATAAGGTAACGAGCAAAGCCAATGGCAAAGTGATGTTCTTCCCCGCAGCCGGCTATTACGATGGCCTCAAAGTGGTTGAAGCCGGCAAGTGCGGCTACTTCTGGTCGCTTCGCGGCAAGATTGAGGTCGCTTCTCCTATTTGCCTTGCCATCTCGTCAACCTTCAAATGCACTCTGGGCATGTCGCAAGAAAAAGCCCTCACAGTCCGTCCTGTGATGAACCCTGAGTAAAATTTCCTGTAAAAATTTTCTATAATATTAGTGCCCGATAACACAAGAGACTGTGATTGAGCCCTCTGTTCCGGTGCAGAGGGCTCAAGTGGGCTCAGTGGAAATTCCGTGGGGATAA
>JAZUHM010000087.1:0-3903 GCA_045641725.1 Bacteroidaceae bacterium
TCAGCACTATTCGACTCGCTCACGGTGCTCGAGAATGTTTTGTTTCCGCTAAACATGTTCTCCGACAAGAATTATAAAGAACAAAAGCAGCGCGCCTTGTTCTGTCTTGAACGCGTAAATCTGCTTGAAGCACAAAACAAATTCCCTAACGAGATAAGCGGCGGTATGCAAAAGCGAGCTGCTATTGCCCGAGCCATCGCAATGGAGCCCAAATACCTCTTTTGCGATGAGCCAAACTCAGGCCTTGACCCCAAAACGTCGCTCGTAATAGACAAGCTGATTTCCGACATCACCCACGAAAACAACATCACAACCATCGTCAATACCCACGACATGAACTCGGTAATAGGCATCGGCGAAAACATTCTCTACATCGACAAGGGACATAAAGGATGGCAAGGCAGCAATCAAGAAATTCTCACTTCAAACAACAAACAGCTCAACGACTTTATCTTCGCCTCCGATTTCAGCAAACAGCTGCGCGAAGATATCATCTCCAGCATGAAGAAATAATGGAGAATACACGTCATTTACAGGACGCTTATCTCTTTACGCTAAACAACGAGTCGTCTTTGCCTACGATAGTTTGACGTTTAGAAAACCTGTTTGCCTTATGGTTGTTGTCGCTTAGATTATAGATATTTTCACCCTTGGGGCGGGCATCTCGCAGCACCGCGTGATAGCCATTCCAGCGACCCATCACTGCATTTACATAATTAAACGTCTCGCGTCCAACCATATAGCCATATTTCACCACAGGATCTTTATAATACTGCGGCTCACTCAAATGCAAGACAAAATAACTAACGTCATCCCATGAGTGAGGATTTTTCTTGTATTTCCGCGCAAGGCGCATTGCGTCGCTTATATGTCCAAAACCACCATTGTAAGCAGCCAGCACAAACTTTTTTCGCTCCGTGGGATTACTGATTTCCTTGAAATTTCCCTCCAGTCTGTTTATTACTTTTATCGCCGTGGACATATTGACCTGCGGGTTAAACAAATCGTCCGGGCTAACGCCGTAACCTTTTGCAGTAGAGGGCATTATCTGCATCAAGCCTCTTGCCCCTGCCCACGATACCGCATTGGGATCAAAGCCTGATTCCTGATAACATTGTGAGGCCAGCAGTTTCCAATCCCAACCCGTGAGGCGACTCGCTTCGGCAAACAACATGTCGTAATTAGAAACAATACCTTTGCTCTTGTTTGAAAAGGCCGCATACACCTTTCTTGACTTATACTTACCGCCACCGGCATTTTTACTCATAGCAAGCACATCTGTACGCACATTGTCGTTATACCACCTATTGAGTTCATCCTTCAGCTCCACACTGCCACTTCTGACTGCCCAATAACCACCAGCCGTACTATTGGCACCACACATAGCTAAACCATTTTCACTCAATACTGCCTCGGGCAATTCGCAAGCAATGATATCTGCCTTGGCCGTTTTGAGGTTGCTTATCATTTCTGCAGTGTCGGCCGCCACCTCCACCCTGATCCTCAATCCCAGACTGTTGGCAAAATTCTCTGCCATCAGATACTGCAAGCCCATGTTAGTGTTGTGATATTCGTAATAGGTATCAGGACCGTTTACTGTAGTCACAATCAGTTCGCCCGCCTCCTCAATCTGCATTAAGTCGGGCATCCCCGTCTCGTCTATGTCATCAGCAGACAACAAGGGTTTTGTTTCATTGCCACACGACAACAAACACACCAAAACCAACAACAACAAATAGCGGTAACCAGACATTATTTATACTATTTCAAAATCTTGAGTGCAAAATTACCACTTGTTTTTGAATTTCGCCCATATATGGAAAGGAAAATGTTTTGGAGGAGATAAGGAGATAAGGAGGTAAGGAGATAAGGAGATAAGGAGATACGGAAATAAGGAGATAAGGAAATAAGGCGATAAGAAGGACTAAACATTGCATTTTCACTGACTAAATATTCACAAATACCCTAATTATTGATAAAATTTGAATAAAAAAGAAGATTTTCTTGAAGAATACGCATGCGGTAACAATATTTTTTATAACTTTGCACTCGTTATGAAGAACACACAGGCACATCACCACCATCATCATACCTAATGCAAGCATTCGGTAATGGTTGTTGCGTGCCTACAAAAGCATAAGAAAACAAAGGACTTACCGAATACGAGGTGAGTCCTTTATTAATATAATAAGGTATAGCGCCACATAGCAATGTCCCCGCAGCCTTCTCCCCGATGAGATAATGCCCAAAGGACTACCACAAAAACAACGAAATTAAAAACTAAAAAAAACATACTACCATGCTTAGAATTGCAGTTCAATCAAAAGGCCGTCTCTACGAAGACACAATGGCTCTGCTGGCCGAAGCCGACATCAAAGTACGCAAATCAGACCGTTCGCTCCTTGTAAGAGCTAACGATTTCCCTATCGAAATTTTGTATCTCCGCGACGATGATATACCTCAAACCGTAGCTTCTGGCGTTGCCGACCTTGGCATCGTGGGCGAGAATGAGTTTTTGGAGCGCGGCGAAAAAGCAGACATAGTCCAGCGCCTCGACTTCAGCAAGTGCCGTTTGTCGCTTGCCATTCCTAAAGCCGTAGATTATCAGGGCCCACAGTGGTTCGACGGCAAAGTGATTGCCACCTCCTACCCCAACATTCTCCGCACCTACCTCAAGGAACAGGGCATCAGTGCCAACATCCACGTCATCACCGGTTCGGTTGAGATTGCACCGGGCATCGGTTTGGCCGACGCCATTTTCGACATCGTGAGCAGCGGTTCAACCCTCATCACCAACAACCTCAAGGAGGTAGAAGTGGTTGTCAAGAGCGAAGCCCTGCTTATTGCCACCCCAGGCCTTAGCGCCGAGAAAAAAGCAACCCTTGACGAACTGCTCTTCCGTCTGCACGCTGTCAAAGAGGCTGACCACAAAAAATACGTGATGATGAACGTGCCGGCTAACAAGGTGAACGATATCGTAAAGGTGCTGCCAGGCATCAAGAGTCCTACCATCATGCCGCTTGCAGACAAGGAGTGGTGCTCTGTGCACACCGTGCTCGAGCGCAAGAGTTTCTGGAGCATTATCGGCCAACTCAAGGAGAATGGTGCCCAGGGCATTCTGGTGCTGCCTATCGAAAAAATGGTTTTGTAATTAAGCGTTGTCACCAATGAAATACATAAAATTTCCCGACAGAGCCACTTGGGAAGAAATCCTAAAGCGCCCGTCGTTTGACACCACCAGTCTGTTTGCCACGGTGGGCGAGGTCATCAATCAGGTCAAGACCAATGGCGACACAGCCCTTAAAGAACTTGAACTCAAGTTCGACAAGGTGCAGCTCGACAACATCACCGTGAGCGAAGACGAATTCACTACTGCTGAAGCGCAAGTAAAGCCCGAGCTAAAAGAAGCCATCAAACTGGCTTACAGCAACATATCAGCATTCCATGAAGCGCAGAAGTTTGAGCCTATCAAGGTGACCACAGCAAATGGCGTTGTGTGTGAACAGCGTGCCGTGGCTATCGAAAAAGTAGGTCTCTATGTGCCAGGCGGTACTGCCCCACTCTTCTCTACCGTGCTCATGCTTGCCACTCCTGCCAAGATCGCCGGTTGCCAGCAGATAGTGCTCTGCACTCCGCCGCGCAAGGACGGCACCATCAACCCCGTCATCCTGTTTGCTGCCCGCGTGGCTGGTGTGACCAATATATATAAGGTTGGCGGTTCGCAAGCCATTGCTGCCATGGCTTACGGCACAGAATCTGTGCCAAAAGTTGACAAAATCTTTGGCCCGGGCAATCAGTTTGTGACTGCCGCCAAGCAGATGGTGTCGCTGGCCGACGTTGCCATTGACATGCCTGCCGGACCAAGCGAAGTAGAAGTGCTGGCCGACGAAAGCTGCAATCCCG
>JAZUHM010000088.1:0-5693 GCA_045641725.1 Bacteroidaceae bacterium
GGTTCTTTTATTATTATAATTTTTATATTTTCGTGCAAAGGTAATGAATATCTATTAGAATTATATCTCTCCTTTTGTTTCCAAGTGCAAATCTAAAGGGGGAGGAGACGACTCAATCATAATCACAACCACAAAGCCTCGAGCCTCGGATTCCGCTTGGTCCTCTCCAAGTAGCAACATCCTTATCTTTAACCACATAAATCCGTTTAGATACCTTTGCACTGTCTAAACGGATTTTTTTTATTGTTGTCCCATAAACAAATGATTATTACGTCAGCCAGAATTGGAATGTGGCGATTAGTCCGGCGCTTAAGATGCTGAACCATAGATATTTCTTGCGGCGGGAGACGGCCAAGCCTATGAGCGACAGTAGTAGGGCGTAGATACACCAGCATGTGGCGGGTACTATATTCACTTCGATGCTCGAAAACGGCAGTTGGCTGATCCATTGCAGTCCGCTGAGCATGGCTTTAAGGGTGAAGGCCAATGCCCAACCGATTGGCGTTGCGATGACTGTCCACCAGCTTAGGGCGATGTATAGCAGTCCGCCTATCAGCAGTATATAGGTGCAGGGTATTACCAGCAGGTTGGTAATTATAAATAATGTGGGCACTTGCCCGAAGACGCAGGCCACTATCGGTGCGGTAAAGAGCTGCGCCACCAGTGTTACGTACAGAAAATCAATTACATGACGCACCTTTCGCTTGCGATATTTAGTTTTCCAATCCTGGTAATAAGGCATTAGAAGGAGTAGCCCGCCCACGGCAGCAAACGACAGTTGAAAGCCTGTGTCCATCAGGCTCTGCGGACTGATTATGAGCATCACAAAGGCTGCCAGCACCACATTGTTGAGCGACGAGAGGCCTTCGCCGCGCATAGAGAGCAGCAGGGCCAAGGATAGCATCAAAGTTGCGCGCATCACCGACACACTGCAGCCTGTGAGCAATGCAAAGCCGCCGGCGATTATTATGCAGACAACCACTGTGGCCCATTGTGCCCATCGCCATCGCCTCAAAGGGCGGAGCAACATCATCACAAACATCATCAGGATGCCCAAGTGCAGGCCCGACAATGCCAGCACATGGCTGGCGCCTGTTTGCGAAAATGTGTGGCGCACGTCTTTGCTCAGGGCAGACTTGTCGCCCAGTGTGAGAGCGGCAATCACGCCGGCTTCGTCGGTGTCGAGGTCTATGCGGCTGTAGTTTTGCAGCATGGCAGAGCGCAGTTGGAGTGCGCAGATGCTCAGTCGGTCGATGGGGCCGAGGTCTGCCATTATGGCTTCGGGGTCTGATTGAGGCAGAATGTCGGGCTGTGTGGGGGGGGTAAAGGCTTGTCCGCTGAACCCTTGCCGCTGCAACCATCGTGCATAGTCAAAGGTGTTTGTGGTCGTGCTGCTGTCGCGTGGTGCGAAGTTGTACGGCTGTTTTATTTCGGCATAAAACTGTAGGGCGTCGCCTATCTGCGGCACAGAATCAAGGGATGATTTCAATATGCTGAGCCGTATTTTCTGGCCGTCGGGCACCAAGCGCACGGTGAGTTGGCAGGCTTTCTCGCTAAAGTGTGGTGCTTCGGCCACTACGCCGGTCCAGTATTTCTCGCCCTCTGGCCATTGGTGCGTTGTTCGGTCGCGCTCAATATGGTCGCTGGCCAAACCCAGGGCTATCAGCGCTATGCAGGTCAGTGTTGCAAACAACCGGTCGTGCCATTTGTTGCGCGCTTTTCGCTTCGCCAGTCCAGCTGCCGCTGCCGCCGTAAGCAAAACAGCGCCAATGCCCAATAGCCATGCCGCAAAGCTGTGAGGGGTGATGTCGCTCTCGCCCAGCAAAATGCCGACCATCAGCGGCAGCAGTATGCCGGCCATGGGGCTTTCGTTTGACAGGCGCCACCAATAGGGGCTGTGGTATATGGATTTTTTGAGCATTAGATGGGAGTGGGAATGTCTGCCGAATAGACGATGCTTGTAGCGTAAGTATCCTGTTTTTGGGGGTATGGGATTATGTGTTGGGCTGATAGAGTCGGCCTTGCCAGGTTTGGCGGGCCTGGAGCTTTTTCTTGAGCAGGTCAACAAACTGGTAGTTTTTCATGCCCCAGCGCGGTGCGAGCAGCAGGTCGGCGGGCGACTGCGAGGTGAATCTCTCCAGTGCGATGTCGGGGCGCAGGCGCTCAATGTAGTCTATGGTGAGGTCTGCGTAGTCGGCGGGGGAAGAAAAGAGGTAGTTGAACTTTGCGGGATTCTCGGTGTATTGACGTGCCAGCGCAGTGCCTTTGACAATCTGCAGTTGGTGGAGTTTGAGCACCTCCAGCGGTAGTTCGGATATGAGGGCGGGCTCGGCCAGCATCTGGTCGCGGGTGGCGTAGGGCAGGCCGAGTATTATGTGGGCTGCGGTGTGCAGACCGCGTTGGGCAGTGCGTATTATCGCGTCGCGGCTTTGAGCGAAATCGTGGCCGCGGTTGATGGCTCGCAGCACCACGGGGTCGGTGCTTTCAAGGCCATATTCCATCAGTACAAAGGTGTGGCGTGCCAATTGGGCGAGATAGTCGAGCAGTTCGTCGCTTACGCAGTCGGGTCGGGTGCCAATCACCAGTCCGACGATGCCGTCTTGGGCCAGTGCTTCTTCGTATTTGCGCTTGAGGATGTCGAGTGGGGCGTAGGTGTTGGTGTGCGACTGAAAATAAGCGAGATATTTCATCTCCGGGTATTTGTGGCTGAAAAATTCTACGCCTTTTTGCAGCTGCACGGCAATAGAGTCTGTGGGCTGGCAGTAGCCCGGTGTAAATGTGTGGTTGTTGCAATATGCGCAGCCCCCGCGGCCCAGTGTGCCGTCGCAGTTGGGACAGCCAAAACCACCGTCTATGCTCAGTTTCTGCACCTTGCCATTGATGTGGCGGCTCAGAAACTGTGAATATTCAAGAAATAAAGCTTGGTTGGTGTTCATGATGCAGAGACGGTGGTAGTTGGAGTGAAAATTTTCCCGAACTTGTGCATCAATGCAAGTGTGGCGGTGCTTGGGATGCGCAGATTCGGGATATTGATGAGAGATGTTTAGTTTACAAGCAGTTTTGTGAGGCCGAGGCCGCCAAATATGAGCCATATCCAGAGAATCAGGGCGAGCAGGAAGGGCTTGAAGCCAGCCTGACGGAATTTGTCGAAACTGGTGTCAACGCCCAGGGCTGTCATGGCCATGGTCAGGAGAAATGTGTCGCACTCCTTAATCACGTTGTTTGTGGGAGTCATTACGCTCTCGGGTAACCATGTGATAAGTAGTGAGTTGATGCCAATCATCAGCAGAAATCCAAAAGCAAACCATGGAATTGTAATCTTGGTTTTGCCCTGTGCGGCAGTATTGCTCTTGCGGCGTGAAAAGGAGAGAATGATGCTCATAATAATAAGCATTGGGGCTAGCATGATCACGCGAATCATTTTGGTGATAGTAGCGTCGTCGGCTATGTGTAGTTCGCCGCTGGGGTCCATGGCGTTGCCAGCGCCCACCACATTGGCCACTTCGTGGAGTGTGCCGCCGGTGTAGATGCCCCATTGATTGTTGGTGAGGTCAAAGATGCCGGCGCGGTAGAGTATAGGATAGAGAAACATTGCCAATACACCGAATATAACTACTGTAGAAACTGCGATGGCGGTCTTGTGGCTCTCGCATTTTACTACAGGCTCTGCGCCCAGTACGGCAGCTGCACCGCAAACGGCTGAGCCGGTTGAGGTCATGAGGGTGGTGTCGGTGTCGAGGCGCAATATGCGTCCAGCTATGAGACCGATTATCATGGTGCCAGTGATGATGATAGCGTCAAGTTCGATGGCGGGCAGGCCAATGTCGAACACCTGCTGAAAGGTGAGGCGGAATCCGTAGAATATGATACCGATGCGGAGTATGCGCTTGGAGCAGAATTTGATGCCTGGTGCCCATGTTGCTGGCATAAAGCGACCCAGGGGGTTGGCATAAAGCATGCCCACGATGATTCCCACAATCAGCGGACTGATAGATAGGGATTTTACAAAATCAAAACTCGCAATAAAGAATGCCGACAGTGCCATGAAGACTATCAGCAGAATGCCGTGGAGAAACTGGCCTTTTTGTTCGGATATCATAATATTAATAAGGTTAAGAGGCTTGGCCGTGCTTTAAATGTCAGGCGATGGTGTCGCCTTCTGCAAATTTCGCACCGCAGAGGAATGCTGCTGCGGGCATGCGCTTCTTGCCCGCAATCTGCAGTTCGGTTATGCGGAGGTAGCCTCCTTGCAGGGCTATGTCAATGTTTTTCTTGCCATCGCTCACGATGCTGCCAGTCGGCATGGAGTGGTCGGCATAGATTTTGCGTGCGCCATAAATCTTGATTACTTGTTCGCCGGCGGCTGTGTTGAGCATTGCCCAAGCGCCAGGTGCGGGAGCCAGGCCACGCACAAAATTATAGATTTCATCGAGGGATTTTGAGGTGTCGATGCGGCAGGTGTCCTTAAAAATCTTTGGGGCGGGGCGCAGAGGCTGGTCGGTGCAAAACTCTGATTGTGGGGTGCTGCTGACTGTGCCGTTGAGTATGCTGTCAACGGTTTTGAGTGCCAATTTGCCGCTGATGCCCATCAGTGTGTCGTGGAGTTGGCCAAAAGTGCAGTCGTCGTCAATGGGCACTTTTACATAATCAATAATGTCGCCAGTGTCTATCTCGTGCTTGAGGAAGAATGTGGTGAGTCCGCTCTCCTTGTCGCCATTGATAATGGCCCAGTTGATAGGCGCGGCGCCGCGATATTGCGGCAGGAGCGAGGCATGGATGTTGAAGGTGCCCAGACGTGGCATAGCCCATACTGTTTCGGGCAGCATGCGGAAGGCTACTACAATCTGCAGGTCTGCCTGGTAAGAGCGCAATTCCTCGATGAAATCGGGATTTTTTAAACTTTCGGGCTGCAAAACCGGCAAGCCTTGGCTTACTGCATATTCCTTGACGGGGCTTGGCTGCAGACGATTCTGGTGGCGGCCCATGGGCTTGTCGGGCATGGTCACTACGGCCACAACATTATAGCCGTTGTCAACGAGCTGCTTGAGAGCTTCTACGGCAAAATCTGGAGTGCCGAGGTATATAATGCGCAAATCTTTTTTGTCCATATTCTTTAAAAATATAAGGTTTCATCGGGTAATTTTGGGTGTAGGCGGGAAAAGTGGCGGCTCTTATTCCTCTGAGAAATCTACCAGCGTTTGGCGGTAAGTCTCAAAGAGTACGGTCTTGTGGATGAGGCCCACAAAATGTGAATCTTCATCGACCACAGGCAGCACATCGGCGCCATATTTCTCAAAACTGTCCATCACATGAGTCATCGGTGCATTGATGCTCAGTATGGCAGGGGCAGGCTGCATGAGTTGCTCGGCAGTGAATACTCTGTAGAGCTCCTGGCGAAACAGCACCTTGCGGATTTCCTTGAGGTTGATAATGCCGCGCAGTGTGTTGGCGCCGTCAACGACAGGGAAAACTTCCTCAGATTCTTTTGCAAAGAGTATTACCAGTTCTTCGAGCGGGGTGCTGGGGCTGATTTTCATGGCGCAGCGGTCAATCACTGTGTCGAGATTCATCAGCGTGAGAATAGCCTGATCTTTGTGGTGTGTGACGAGCTGGCCTTTTTGGGCGAGGCGGATGGCATAGATGCTGTGGCGCTCAAAGATATTGGTGGTGATGTAGGCAATGATGCTCACGAG
>JAZUHM010000089.1:0-2595 GCA_045641725.1 Bacteroidaceae bacterium
TGTAGTGACTGTAGGTCGAATAGGTGCCGTCGTCGCTGCTGCAGCCGCACAGACATGCGGTGGCAACTAGCAGTAGTGATATTCTTAAGAGCAATTTCTTCATGGGGCGAGTGGATTTTTGCGTGATTATCCTTTGATGAGTTTCTGCTCGGCCGCGATGGTGGCGTCGGAACCAAATCCCTCCACCACCTCTTGCATGACGGCTGCAATCTGCTCGTTGCAGAGGTTGCCCACAGAGCCCTCATGTGTGTGGTGAATGTCTTTGTTCGGCACAAAATTGCCAGCTTCAATCTCCAGGCCAACCTGCTTGTAGGCGTCGCGGAAAGGAGTGCCCTCCACAACGCGCTTGTTGACCTCTTCAACGCTGAAGATGGCGTCGTAGCGTGGGTCGTCGAGGATGTGCTCGTTCACCGTGATGCGCTCAATGATATAGGTGGCCATGTCGAGACAGTCTTCCAGCTCCTCAAATGCAGGCACGAAGATTTCCTTGATTACCTGCAGGTCGCGGAAGTAGCCGCTCGGCAAGTTGTTCATAATCAGCAGTATCTGGTTGGGCAGTCCCTGCAACTTGTTGCACTTTGCGCGCATTACTTCAAACACGTCGGGGTTCTTCTTGTGAGGCATGATCGAGCTGCCGGTGGTGCACTCAGCGGGCAGTTTGACGAAACCAAAGTTCTGTGAGTTGAACATGCAGGCGTCGAAAGCCATCTTCGCCAGTGTGCCGGCTACGCCCGCAAGGGCAGAGCAGACGTTGCGTTCGGTCTTGCCGCGGCCCATTTGGGCATAGACTACATTGTAGTTCATCGACTGAAAACCAAGCAGTTGCGTGGTCATGGTGCGGTTGAGCGGGAATGAAGAGCCATATCCGGCTGCCGAACCCAGCGGATTGCGGTTTGCCATGCGGTAGGCGGCTTGCAAAAAGAGCATGTCGTCGGCCAGAGACTCGGCATAGGCGCCAAACCAGAGGCCGAAACTGCTTGGCATGGCCACCTGCAGGTGGGTATAGCCGGGCATGAGCACGTTTTTGTAGTTTTCGCTCTGCTTTTGCAGTTCCTCAAAGAGGCGCATCACCTTTTGCGCGATGGTCATGAGGCGGTCGCGGGTAAAAAGCTTGAGATCCACGAGCACCTGGTCGTTGCGCGAGCGTCCCGAGTGGATTTTCTTGCCCATGTCGCCGAGTTTGCGTGTGAGCATCAGCTCTACTTGCGAATGGACGTCCTCAATATCGTCTTCTATCACAAATTCGCCGCGTTCTGCTATGGCGTAGATGTTGCGCAGCTCGGCCAGCAGGGTGGTAAGCTCGTCTTTCTCAAGCAGACCTATGCTTTCGAGCATAGTGATGTGGGCCATAGAGCCCATCACGTCGTATTTAGCGAGGTAGAGGTCGAGTTCGCGGTCGCGGCCTACGGTAAAGCGGTCGATATCCTTGTTGACCTCTACGTTTTTCTCCCAAAGTTTGTTTGCCATAATGATAATATATTAATATGGAACGCGGCTGAGCATCTCGGCTATGCCATCTACAGCTTTTTGCATGGGGCCGCTGACCATTTGCTTGATAAAGAAGTTGAGTTCTGCGCGCAGGGTCACACGGATGGCGCTGGCATAGTCGCCATTGCCCACCACCTGAATCCAGAGGTTGAGTGGAATGGGGGTGCCTACGCCCTCGAGCTTGACGCACTTGGGCTCTTCGCGGTCCACAATCCGCAGACAAACGTCGCCCACGGCGCTGCCTTTGATGGTGATGCTGTCGCGGTCGAAGGTCATGTTCTCCACATACTGCGCAAAGGTGTCGAGTTTGTCTTCGCCTATCTGCGCAGCCATTTGGGCGCGTGCGTCGGGATCGGCCATGCGCTCTTTGAATCCCTCGAGGTTGCTGAGGTCAGAGATCTTGTTGTAAACGGCCTGCTGTGGGGCTTGTATTTGTTTTACTTCGCTTTTGAATTCGCTCATGTCGTGGTGGTATTACTTGAGGTCGTTGCGCCAGTTGGCTGGGTCCTTGCGCCACTCGTCGAGGGTGGGCTGCTGGTCAGCGGTGATGTAGCCGGTTTCGGTAGCTACGCTTACTACGGCCTGATAGTTGGTGAGGGTGAGCAGTTTGACGTTGGCGGCCTTGAAAGCCTCCTCGGCGATTGGGAAACCGTAGGTGTAAGCGGCTACCATGCCGACGATTTCAAAACCTGCTGCGCGCAGTGCCTCAACAGCCTTGAGACTGCTGCCGCCGGTTGAGATAAGGTCCTCAACCACAATGACTTTGCTGCCTTCGGGCAGGGTGCCTTCGATGAGGTTGCCCATGCCGTGGTCCTTAGCCTTTGAGCGTACATAGCAGAATGGCATGCCGAGCTCGTCGCTCACCAGTGCGCCCTGTGCGATAGCGCCTGTTGCTACGCCGGCCACTGCGGTTGCCTCTGGGAAGTTCTCCTTGATTATCTTTGCGAGGTTTTCCTTTACGAATGTACGCAGAGAGGGGTAGGAGAGGGTCTTGCGATTGTCGCAGTAGAATGGTGATTTCCAGCCGCTTGCCCATGTGAATGGGTTCTCTGGCTGCAACTTGATTGCTTTTACTTCCAATAATTGTTCAGCAAATGCTGTTTCTAC
>JAZUHM010000090.1:0-3092 GCA_045641725.1 Bacteroidaceae bacterium
CCATGAGAGACGCTCTGAGTTCTGAGACATTTCGAGACCAGAAACAGATACACCACCAGCGTTAGAAGCCTTACCTGGAGAATAGAGGATCTTGGCATCCTGGAATACCTTGATAGCCTGAGGAGTAGTAGGCATGTTGGCACCCTCAGCTACTGCGATGCAGCCGTTAGCTACGAGAGCCTTAGCAGCCTCTTCGTTGAGCTCGTTCTGAGTTGCACATGGCAGAGCGATGTCTGCCTTCTCAAACCAAGGCTTAGCACCTGCTACATACTTTGCTGTTGGGTATTTGTCAACATACTCCTTGATACGACCACGGTAGATATTCTTGAGCTCCATGATATAGT
The DNA here is from genome assembly GCA_045641725.1 of Bacteroidaceae bacterium. GTDB lineage: Bacteria > Bacteroidota > Bacteroidia > Bacteroidales > Bacteroidaceae > UBA6382. The sequence goes on from JAZUHM010000090.1 coordinate 345, forward strand.
CGAGTTTCTCGCGATCGATACCGTCTGGATCGTAGATGTAGCCGTCTGAGTCAGACATTGTCATTACGGTACCACCGAGCTGGAGCACCTTTTCTGCTGCATACTGAGCTACGTTGCCAGCACCAGAGATGAGCACCTTCTTGCCCTCTACCTTATCGCCCTTAGTTGCGAGCATAGCGCGGAGGAAATATACGGTACCATAGCCAGTTGCCTCAGGACGGATGAGTGAACCGCCAAACTCGATGCCCTTACCGGTGAGTACACCGCTAAATTCACGAGTGAGCTTCTTGTACATACCAAACATATAGCCAACCTCGCGACCACCAACGCCGATGTCACCTGCTGGTACGTCAACGTCTGGACCAATGTGACGAGTGAGCTCAAGCATAAATGCCTGGCAGAAACGCATTACCTCAGCGTTTGACTTGCCACGTGGAGAGAAGTCAGAGCCACCCTTGGCACCACCCATTGGGAGAGTGGTAAGAGAGTTCTTGAATGTCTGCTCAAAAGCAAGGAACTTAAGGATACCGAGGTTTACAGACTTGTGGAAACGGATACCACCTTTGTATGGGCCAATGGCATTGTTGTGCTGTACACGATAACCAGTGTTTGTCTGAATATTGCCCTTGTCGTCCATCCAGCTTACGCGGAAGGTTGTGATACGATCTGGAATGCAAAGTCTTTCGATAAGATTTACCTTGTCAAACTCTGGGTGTTTGTTGTACTCTTCTTCGATAGTAGAGAGCACTTCCTCTACAGCCTGATGATACTCTGGCTCGTTAGGAAATCTGCGCTTGAGGTCTTCAAGTACGTTTTGTGCGTTCATAATTAAATTCGTTAATAGTTATATGATAATCTGAAAATTTCAGAGATAATGTTATTCGCCTCTTCTGCAAAATTACAATATCACAAACTCTGACGCAAAGCAAAATCATACATTTTTAAGGAAATGCGGGCAATTTTGCGAAAAATGTCACATTTTTACGCTTTTTTATAACAAAATGAAAAATGCGGTTTGCAAAATCACACTCCCAAACGCCACACTCCTGGTACACCAATGGCAGACAGAAAATATAGAAAACGGTATCTAAAACGCTGTAAAAATGATGCCGATGCAAAGTCTATTGTGTCGTATAAAGTCTTTGCTGCATCCGCAGCGCCCTCTTTTCTAATCCTGCCGGCATAAAGGGCTTTTCGGCAATTGAGATAGTGAGCAAAGTGTTGCTTGGAATCTTCTGGCCACTGGCAATTGTCTATATCGTTTGCCAAAGCTGCATGTGCCAGAATGATTTTGTCTATTCTTTGAGCATAAAAATTGCCGGTGATGCTTTCGTTATGAATATAGGTTTTGTGCCATGCTCCTGGTAACCAGCTGATTACGGGTTTGGCAAGCATAATGCGAAAAGCCCATTCGAGATCGTTCCAGTAGGGCACATCGTTGTTCCAGCGCCCATGCTGCAAAGCAAACTCCCGTTTTAAGAACAAAGATGGGGTCGAGAAATTATTGCAGACTATCTGGTATTTGGGATTGTTGCTTGGAATTTGATTTTTTACTATTGCCGTACCATCTGACTTCACAATGTTTATCCTCAGCCCCACTGCGTCTGCATTGGTTGACTGCGCCAGAATGTATGCCTGTTCAAAGAAATCTGGCGACAGCTCATCGTCCGAATCAAAGAAATATACGTAATCTCCCGTGGCTGCATCCAAGCCTTTGTTGCGGGCAGCGCAGGCACCGGGACGTGGTTCGTCTATCACTTTTGCTACAATGTCTTTGCTTTGCCTCAGTTCTTCTGCAAATGTTTTTACATATTCTACGGTATCAGCATCAGAGTTATTATTCACAAAAATAACCTCCACTTCAAGCCACGCTATGCGGCGCAGACTGTCGAAGAGCCTGCCCATCAGCTGCTTGCGATTATGAAATGGAATAATAAGACTGACCATAGCTACGAGCTTTTTGTTAATTAACGGCAATTGTGGGAAATTATTGTACTGACTGCGTTCCTATACCTTATATTATATATTATTAGAGTCCTCGAGTGAGCGCAGTACGTCTATCTTGCCTATATCAATGAGGTTGAGACCGTCTTGCACAACGCCACGGATTTTAAGTTTCTGGCATGATTTGATATAAAAGTCGGTGATACCGAATTTATCCGGCCACTCATCCATTTCCTCCACCAATTTGCGGCTTACCACATGGATTCCGGAAAAAGCCAGGCGCTTGCATTTGTCTGTATCCAAGTCGGTATAGGGACTACGCACTTCGCCAGTGCAGATGTTTTGCCACCCCACAAGGTGCATCTCGTCGTCAAACAGGAAATAACGGCTTGTCTTTCTGTCGCTTACAAGCAACACCGCATCGTCGTTGCCCATAGCCTGGCAAAGGGTGTTCAGCTGGGCATTGCTCATAATATCAACATTGTGTATCAACACCGGCTCATCGTCGTTTGCAAACAGCAATCCTGCGGCTTTCTTAAGTCCGCCGCCAGTGTCAAGCAGCAGTTCGGATTCGTCGCTGATTTCAATCCTAACGCCTGTAGAGTCTGCAAATTTCTTGAAACGGTCAGATGCTATATACTCTTTAATCTTATCTGCAAAATGATGCACATTGATAACGATGTATTCAACCCCGCTGCCGACAAGTCTTTCTATCACATGCATTAGTAGGGTTTTTCCCTTTAGCTCTACAAGGGCTTTGGGCTTGTCGTTGGTGAGCGGTGCCAGGCGAGTGCCAAGACCTGC
>JAZUHM010000091.1:0-1534 GCA_045641725.1 Bacteroidaceae bacterium
CAATCAACGGCACCAGGACTATGATGGAGAAAATCAATATGTAGCGCAAGAATCTCTTCATGTCTTTAGAATTGGAAGTAAATAAATTGCATCTGCTCGCCGCCAAACAATATGCATGCGGCAAACAGCACTGCATACAGGGCCATCCTTACAGCACGGTGGGCAAACAATCCGCGCTGGCCAAAGTGGAAAGGATGGGCATACTGGCGAGTGAAATACTCTGTGGTAAACAGCGCCACAATCAGCAGCAACGGCAGGCGCGAGGCTGTGGTGGCCAGTGTGCCCTCAAAGCAGAATAGTTTTATAAAAAAGCGGAAGCCATCGGCCACGGTTGGATTTCTGAAAAACACCTGGCTCAAGACAAACACAGCGATAGTCACAAACCAGCTCAGGGCCACAGGCATCTTGAGGTGCTTGGTGGTGACATTGAAAAAGCCGTTCCACGTTCCCCAAGCGATGAAACTCCAGTTGGGGCCGTGCCAAAGACCGCTAAGCATGTAGAGCACAAACACATTGAAGTAATGGCGCACGGCATTGCAGCGGCTGCCACCCAGCGGGAAATAAACATAGTCTCTGAGCCAGCCCATGAGCGTCATGTGCCAGCGGCGCCAAAACTCGCGGATGGTGGTAGCAAAAAACGGATGGTTGAAATTGGTGGAGAGACGAATGCCAAACAGGCGCGCCGTGCCAATTGCCATATCTGAATAGCCTGAGAAGTCGCAATACACCTGCACCGTGAAAGCCAGCAGGCCGATCCAAAGGTCCAGTGTGCCCAACGACTCATAGTTGCCAAACACATAATCTGCCACGGGGCCACTATTGTCGGCAATAATCATCTTCTTGATCAATCCCCACAGAAAGAGGCGCATGCCGTCCACTGCCATGGGATAGCAAAACTTGCGCTTCTGCTCAAACTGCGGCAGGAGGTTTGCGCCGCGCTCAATAGGGCCCGCCACAAGCTGGGGGAAGAAACAGATAAACGTCAGAAAGCGCTCCAACGACTTGCACACCGGCAAATCGCGGCGATAGACATCTACCACATAGGCTATCAGCTGGAATGTATAGAAGCTGATGCCGATAGGCAATACGAGGCGCAGCGTGGGTATGTCGGCTTTGAAACCAAACAGACCGAACAGCGCCGCCAGATTGTCGGCAAAGAAATTGAAATATTTAAACAACGCCAGGATTCCTACGTTTATCAGCACGGCAAGCACCATCAAAGCCTTGCGCCGCCCGCTTCGCTCAGTGGCAGCCACGCCACGAGCTATCAGATAGCTGCACACACATGTGGCCAGCATAAGCAGAAGGAATCGCCAGTCCCACCAGCCGTAGAAAAACATGCTCGCACACACCAGCACTCGGTTTTGCCAGTTGGCAGACCGCACACACCAATAGAGTCCAAACACTATCGGCACAAACAGGAGGAATGCAAGCGAGTTGAATAGCATTGTTATGACTTAAAGGTTAAGAGTTATGAGTTATGGTCGGGGCAATCGGTGAGCGAATTATTCCGATGCTGGCAGATTCCCTTGCT
>JAZUHM010000092.1:0-1521 GCA_045641725.1 Bacteroidaceae bacterium
CCCACGCCTACGCCGCCTTTGCCACCAGCAGCCTGGTCAACGAGCATGTTTACGAGCTCGCCAAATCCTGTCTCACATACACCACCATCGGCATCGACGACATCCCCGACTACATGTCGCTCACATTCTATGCCGGCGGCTATGACCACCAGCCCCTCGACCAATGCGCCATGGAGGTGCAAGACGCCTATGTGCGCCTCGACAAAGTGCTCGGCGACCTCATCCGCGAGACAAACGACAAGGTGGGCCAGGGCAATACACTCTTTGTAATTACCTCTACAGGCACTACCGACGAGGAAAACGCCAACCTCGCCGACTACCGCATACCGACCGGCAACTTCTACATCGACCGCACTGCCAATATCCTCAACATGATGCTAATGGCAGTCTATGGCCAGGGCAGCTATATCGAGGCCACCTACGGCAATCAGATCTATCTCGACCATAAACTCATCGAGAGCAAACAGCTCAACATAACCGAGGTCTATGACCGCTGCCAGGAATTGCTGCTCCAGTCGCAGGGCGTAAAAGACGCCTACTCCGCTCAGCGCCTGCTGATGGGGGCTTGGACTCCAGGCATCAGCAAAATACGCAACAGCTACAATCCCCGCCTATCGGGCGACATACTCGTGCAGGTAGCACCCGGTTGGCATCTGGTCAATGAATCTACCAACCAGACCAAGCTCACCCGCGAATCGTTTATCAACTTTCCAATATTCATCTACGGCCTCAACCTCAAGAGCGAGACCGTCGAGTCACCGGTAACTACCGACTGCATAGCGGCCACTCTGGCCAGCATCATGCGCATCCGAGCCCCCAACGCCTGCCACACGGCAGCCCTCAGCGGCTTTTAGCACACACACAATCAGACAACACATTATCTAACAACAGAATAATAAAAACACAACAATATGAGTCTATTAGGAATCTTAACATCACTTTTTGGCAACAAATCCTCAAGAGACATGAAGGAAATTCAGCCTTTTGTAGAGATCATCAAGGCCGCCTACGAGGAAATCGATAAGCTCGACAACGACAGCCTGCGCGCCAAAACCAAGGAAATTCAGCAACAGGTGCAGCACAGCGCCGACAGTATCAAGGAAGAGATTGCCGCCCTCAAGGAGAAGATTGAATCACTGCCTATCGAGGACCGCGCCGACCTCTTCAACAAGGTTGACAAACTCGAGACCGAAGTGCTCGACCGCATGGAGGTGGAACTCAACGAAGTAATGCCAGAGGCCCTGGCTATCATCAAGAGCACCGCACGCCGCTTCGCCGAGAACGAAGAGGTCATCGTGACCGCCACCGACTTTGACCGCGAACTGGCCGCCACTCACGACTTTGTGGACATCGACGGCGACAAGGCCATCTACCACAACCACTGGGTGGCCGGCGGCAACGACACCCTGTGGAATATGGTGCACTACGACGTGCAGCTCTTCGGCGGCGTGGTTCTGCATCAAGGCAAAATCGCCGAGATGGCTACCGGTGAGGGTAAGACCCTCGTGGCCACCCTGCCGG
>JAZUHM010000093.1:0-5615 GCA_045641725.1 Bacteroidaceae bacterium
GGTAGATTTCTCGTTTGTAGGCGGCACCAGTATCTTTTGGGCGCCAGCCTCGCGAGCACGGCTGATTACCTCGGCAATATCTTTGGCGTAATCGTCCTCGTAGATGTGGGCGTGGGTCTCGATAAACATAATTTGGAAAATATAGCGGCTTAGTAGTTTCTATTCATCATTGCGGCGGCAAAATCCCACAGCGGTTGAATTTGTTCCTGCGGCAGATTGATGCTCTCGATTATGGATTTTGCGCTGGCGTAATATCGCTCGATGGAGTTGATAGTAATATGCTTGATGCCCAGAGAATTGTAGATATTTGTGACCGCAGCGATTTTGTCTTGTGGCTCGTAGTCGGTGAGTGCAATCCAGTGCTCCAGCTCTGCACGCTGCTGGGCATTGGCTCGCTGCAGGGCGTTGATGAGCAGGTAGGTCTTCTTGTTGCAGAGGATATCGCCGCCGATGTTTTTGCCAAAGACTTTTGGGTCGCCATAAACGTCGAGCAAATCGTCTTGCAACTGGAAGGCGAGGCCTATCTGCTCGCCAAATTTATAAAGTCCCTCCACGGTGGCCTTGTCGGCCCCGCTCAGGATGGCACCCATGCCGGTGGCGCAGGCAATCAGCACCGATGTCTTGAGGCGAATCATCTCCAGATATTCGGCTTCGCTCACGTCGAGGCGGGTCTCAAAATTCATGTCGTATTGCTGGCCGTCGTGCACCTCGAGAGCAGTCTTGATAAACATGTCCATCGCCTCGTTTACTCCCGCAATTTGTGCGGACTTGATGTACTTGGCCGCCAGCACCAGCATCGTGTCGCCCGAGAGGATTGCGGTGTTGGCATCCCACTTGATATGCACGGTTGGTTTGCCGCGTCGCATCTCTGCGCGGTCCATCAGGTCGTCGTGGAGCAGGGTGAAGTTGTGGTAGGTCTCCAAGCCCACAGCCGCTGGCATTATCTGGCTGAGGTCTCCCCCGCAGGCCTGTGCCGACAAAAGCATAAAGACCGGGCGAATGCGCTTGCCGCCGAGCGACAGCACGTATTCTATGGGTTCGTAGAGACCGACAGGCTGCGAGGGGTATTCGAGCCCCGCAATGGCAGTGTTTACGCGACTTAATAATTCTTCTGGAGTAAGCATAGTTTATAGGGATGTTTGATAGTGTTTAGTTTGGCAGCAGGCGGAAACAGATGGTCTGGGTGCAACGGGAGAGCACTGGCTGGCCATTCTTGGTGGCGGGCTCCCATTTGGGTGAGTTGCGTAAGATGCGCATGGCTTCGGCGTTGAGGCGGCTGTCGGCGGGGTTGGTGATGCGCATGTTGGTGATTCTGCCATCGGGTGCCACGTCAAAAGTCATGGTGACGTTGCCCTCTATGCCGCGTTTCTCGCATGCCGGCGGATATACCATAAAGGAAGTGACCCACTTGGCCCATGCTGCTATGCCGCCGGGGAATTTGGCTCGCTCCTCAATGATTGCGCCCTTGGTGCTCTCTTCATCTTCTACGAGGGTGAGGTCTTTTTCCTTTTCAAGCACTTTGAGCGAGTCAAGCGGCAGTTCCTCTATCTTGTCGGGATCTACGGAATCGTCTGCAATCACGGTCACCAGCATTGGGTCGGGGTCTAATTCGAGTGACTGCATATTGTCTTTCTCTGCCATCTTGGGGTCGCTTTTGGGGGCGGGGCGGCGTTCTGGCTTGGCCTCTTTTATCTGGATGCCCTCAAACTTTGGGATGTCCTTGGCAGGATTATAGGTCTCAAACTTAAGATTCCACGCATATATTGCTATCACCAGGACTATCAGGCCGGTGATAATTGCGGCCAACAATCCCCACACCGGCAACAGGGCCACAAAATAGCGGCGCCCGGTTTCCTTGCGCAGTTTATAAGCTCCATAGTCTTTATTCTGATTCTCAAAGACCATGTCGCACCATTCCTTGTTAAAGAATTTTTCTTTGAACATTGTTGACTCTTATATTATGTAAAAATGGCCGATTATCATCAAAATCTTCGCTATTATGCGTTAATAATAATGTAATAAGCATTTTTGGCACCGCAAAATTACGTCAGTTATTTGAAATAAAGTAACTTTGAAGCCAAATTTTATATAATAATGAGAAAAGGACTACTATTTTTGCTCTTTACGATAGCATCATTGGCCATAAATGCCCAAGAATCTTCATCTGCGTTTAATTTTTTGAAGATTCCAGTGTCGGCACATGTGGCAGCATTGGGCGGCGACAATGTTTCGCTGAAATTAGACGACCCGACCCTTGTGTTTTCCAACCCGGCGCAGGCCGCTGCCGTCAACGACAACTCTCTCAACCTGAACTATCAGACCTATGTGGGTGACGGCAAAATGATAAGCGCGGCCTTTGTCAAGGTGTTCAGTGTGCGCCACACAGTGGCCGTGACCGCAGAGGCTTTTGACTATGGCGACATGAAAGGCTATGACGAGGAGGGCATCTCTACGGGCTCGTTCAGTGCCAAGGACATGGCCTTCTCAGCGCTCTATAGCTACACTCTGGGCGAGAGATGGGTTGGTGGCGCCACCGGCCGCTTTATCAATAGCAAATATGCTGATTATTCCGCTACTGCGGTGAGTGTGGACCTCGGTCTGCACTACAATAATGATGAGACGGGCTTCGCCTTTGGTATGGCGCTCAAGAATATCGGCGCACAGCTCTCGTCGTTTTATGGCGACCGCAAGGAGCACCTGCCGTTTGACATGCAGGTCGGCATTACCCAGAAGATGGCGCACGCCCCGTTCCGCGTTTCTCTCACGTTGAAGGACCTCACCCGCTGGGACGACAAGTATTATTTCAATCCAAAAGGCAAAAGTAGTTTTGGTCGAAGACTGACCAACCACATTGTCTTGGGCGTGGATTTTATTCCGACAGAAAATATCTATGTAGCAGCGGGTTACAACTTCCGTCGTGCCAATGAACTCAAGGCCGCAGGCTCGGCCCACGGCGCAGGTCTCTCGATTGGCGCAGGTCTGCAGACCAATAACATCAAGGCAGGCGTCTCTTACGCAAAATATCATGTGGACGCCAATTCGCTGCTGTTTAATCTCTCTTACAGTTTTGGAAAATGAAAAAGATAACTATCGCTCTCGACGGATATTCTTCGTGTGGCAAAAGCACGATGGCCAAAGACCTGGCCGCTAAGATCGGCTATACTTTTATTGACACTGGCGCCATGTATCGCGCCGTGACATTGCTCGCTCTGCAAAACAACCTTATCGCAGCCGACAACACTATCGACCAGCCTGCGCTCGAAGCCCTTTTGGCCAAGACCACCGTGAGCCAGAGTTTTAATCCAGAACTCGGTCGCGCAGAGACTTTTCTCAATGGCCAGAACGTTGAGGGCCAGATTCGCGGCATGGAAGTTTCGTCCAGAGTCAGTCTGATAGCAGCGCTGCCGTTTGTGCGCACAGAGATGGTGCGCCAGCAGCAGACTATGGGCAGCAAGGGTGGCATTGTGATGGACGGCCGCGACATCGGCACTACCGTATTTCCACAGGCGGAGCTCAAGATATTTGTGACAGCCTCGCCTAAGGTGAGAGCCCAGCGCCGCTTTGCTGAATTGCAAGCCAAGGGTCAGCCCGCATCGCTGGAGGAGGTGATGAAGAATCTGGAGGAGAGAGATTATATCGACTCTCACCGCGAGACCAGTCCGCTGCGCCAGGCCGAAGATGCTGTGGTGCTCGACAATACCAACCTCACCCCTGCCGAACAGCTCGCAATGCTCCTCGCACTCTACGAACAGAGAGCGGCAGAATAACTCAGACGCACCACACTGGGATGTCTCAAATAAAAATTTCCATAGACGAAAACTCGGGATTCTGCTTCGGAGTGACCACTGCTATTCGCAAGGCCGAAGAGGAACTCCAGAAGGGGCAGCAGCTCTACTGCCTTGGCGATATCGTGCACAACGGCGAGGAATGCAAGCGCCTGAGTTTGCTCGGCCTCCAGGCCATTGAACATGAGGAATTCAGCCGTCTCTCCAACACCAAGGTACTGCTGCGAGCACATGGTGAGCCCCCAAGCACATACCATCTTGCCCAAAACAACGACATCGAGATAATCGACGCCACATGCCCCGTGGTGCTGCAGTTGCAAAAGCGCATTCGTAAGGAATATGAGAGCAATCCCAAAGCGCAGATTGTGATCTTTGGCAAGCCTGGCCACGCCGAGGTGTTGGGACTGGTGGGCCAGACAGAGGGCAATGCCATAGTCGTGTCAAGCACCAACGATGTTGAGGCGCTTGATTTCTCCAGCGACATCCGCTTGTTTTCGCAAACCACTCAGCCTTTGTCGGAGTTCAAGAAGATAGTCTCATATATCAGCAGCCACATACAGGAACCGGCAACCTTTGAGTCTTACGACACCATCTGCCGTCAGGTGAGCAACCGCATTCCACAAATGCTTGACTTTGCATCTCGCCACGACGCCATCCTCTTTGTGTGCGGCAAAAAGAGCAGCAATGGCAAGGCTCTTTTCAATGCCTGCCTCTCAGTGAATCCTCATACTTATCTGATAGAAGGCCCCGAAGATATCACGCCCGAAATGCTGAAAGATATTTCCACGCTGGGCATCTGCGGCGCCACCTCCACCCCCAAATGGCTGATGGAGCAATGCCGCGACGCAATCTTGAAATAGCAATACCTTATTATATATTTAGAGAGCGCTGAAATGATCTCAGCGCTCTCTAAATTATCATCGGGTGACCTATTGAACTATTTGGAATTGTAATTTCCTAAATTCTTACATCGCCTCGTAGGCAGCCAGTTTGTTGCGGAAATACTGCTTGAAATCGTCCCATTTATAGTATGGATAATTGTCGGTTGGCAGATTGGCAACGGGCACTTCGCGCTCGTTGAGCAGCACTTTCAGCAAAATCGGCGCATTGCCCTTCTTGGCGCGGTAAAACACGATCTGGATATTGCTGGCCATGCTGACGATATTGTAGTCGCGGCAGTAATTCTCGAGGTTGTCGAAGTCGTTCATGTCCACTCTGACACCGGCTTCGCCAAGCTCAAGCAGAGCGGCCAAAGGATAGACACACGAGTCGTGGCCAAAGCGCAGTGTGGCGCCGTAGAAGCCTTGTTTGCAGACAATTGTGTCGGCGGTGCAGAGGATGTTGTTTAGCAGATTGTCCTGGCTGAAAGCTGCCAGCGGATTTTGCGGACAGTGGGCGTTGATGGCGTACCAATAGATGTTTTCGTAGCGCCACATGTCATAGAGTTCCTGCTTGGTAAAGATATAATAGAGGTCATTGTCTATGTCGTGGCTCTGCATGTTGCGCGCTATGGTGTAGAGTTCGTCCATGAGCGTCTTGCGGCTGCCCAGCGAGTCTTTCACAAACTGCTGGTCGTTGAAGAGATATTCCATCAGGCGCTCTGGCTTATAGCACTTGGGGTAGAACGACTGCACCACCGAGTCGAGGGCGTGGCGCATGGGGTTGGGCTTGGCGCGGTGGGGCTTGTTGAGATAGTATTGCAGCGAGTCGCTGGTGTCGTTGTGGAATGTGGCTTTGGGATTGGCTTGCGCCAGTTCCAGACATTCTGCCACCATGCTGAGTATGCAGCGACGCACCACGGTGCTGCGGGCGTCGATATAGGTGTTGGGT
>JAZUHM010000094.1:0-5301 GCA_045641725.1 Bacteroidaceae bacterium
AACTCCTTGGCTCACAGAACGACATGGCTACGATCCGACTTGTTTATTGGGCCTCCGTACCCCTCCGCCCTTCGGGCCACCGACACCGTCGTCGCTTTATCTTTCGAGGCTGGTGGTGCCTCTCAAGGCTCCTCCCCAAATCGCATCTTACGCGATTTGCCCCTAAACAGGCGGGGAGACGCCTCAATCACAGTATTTTTACCGGTCAACAATAAAAATGAATTGAAATACTGTTCCCTTTTGAACCCGCAGTGCGCCAATTAAACCACCTATACACCAGTGCTCGCGAGTCGGAAGCGGACCACGATTATCCTTTGCCAGAAATTTAAATTTCCTCAAAAATTTACATCGTGCGGGCGCTGACGAAGTCGATGTAGGCGGTGAGGGCTGCTTTGATTTCGGTGTTTTGCAGGTTGGCAATCAGCGATTTGGCTTCGGCTGAGAGGCGGGCCATGTAGTCCTGGGCATAGTCGATGCCGCCGTGCTGCTTGGTAAACTCTACGAGGTCGGCTATCTCTTGTTTGCTGGCTGTTCCTTGCTTCACCTTGGCTGCTATGGCGAGCATGGCGGCGTCTTGGGTGGAGTTGATGGCGTAAAGTGCTGGCAATGTGAGTTTTCCCTCGGCCATGTCGGCGCCGGTGGGTTTGCCGATGTTGGTGTTGTCGTAGTAGTCGAAGATGTCGTCGCGTATCTGGAAACAGAGTCCGATTACTTCGCCCAGGCGGCTCATTTGGTTTATCATCTCGTCGCCGGCATTGTTTACGATGGCGCCCAATCGGGCTGCTGTGGCAAAGAATGTGGCGGTCTTGAGGCGTATGATTTCGAAGTATGTGTCTTCGCTGAGGTCGCGGAATCGGGTGTTGAAGAGCTGTAGTATTTCGCCCTCCGAGAGTTCCTTGCCGAGCAGCGAGACGTTGTGTACGACTGTGATGTTGCCTGTGAGTGAGGCGTGTTCAAGGGCTGACGACAGCAGATAGTCGCCAGCGAGCACTGCGGCTTTGTTGCCAAAGAGTGAGCGCATTGATGGTTTGCCGCGTCGCTCGTCGCTCTCGTCCACGATGTCGTCGTGTACGAGGGTGGCGTTGTGCAGCAGTTCCATAGTGATGGCTGCGTGTAGTGCGGGCTCTTCTACCCTGCCCCATTCCTTGGCTACGAGCATCAGGAGTATGGGTCGCATCAGCTTGCCTTTGTTTTGGGAAATGCCTTCGCATATCTTGCCCAAAATGCCGTCGCGCTGGCTCAGAGCGCTGTCGTAAAGTTTGCCGAAACTTTGCAGCTCTGCCTCGATAGGTTTGCGTATGTCAGTCAGTTGTATCACAAAAAAATGCCTTTAGGCTGCAAATTTACGATTTTATTGTGTTTTAAGTCGCATAAATTAACTAATTTTACATCGAAATCCGAAAAACACATGCAAAAACTATTTCTTCTTGACGCTTATGCGCTAATTTATAGGGCTTATTACGCTCTGATCCGCTCGCCGCGAATCAATTCAAAGCAGCAGAACACTTCGGCCATTTTTGGTTTTGTAAACACTCTCGAGGAGATCCTGCAGAAGGAGCAGCCCACGCATATCGCCGTGGCTTTTGACCCCAAGGGCGGCACTTTTCGCCACGAGGTTTATCCCGAATATAAGGCTCAGCGCGAGGAAACGCCCGAGGATATTCGCTTCAGCGTGCCTATAATTAAGGATATTGTACGCGCGTATAATATCGAGATTTTTGAGGAGCCGGGCTTTGAGGCCGACGATGTGATTGGCACTCTGGCTCTTGAGGCCGGCCGCCGCGGATTTGAGACCTATATGATGACGCCCGACAAGGACTACGGTCAGTTGGTGGGCGACAATGTGTATATCTACAAGCCCGGACATGGCGGCAAGCCGGCGCAGAAACTGGGTGTGGCGGAGATTTGCGAGAAGTACGGCATCAAGTCGCCGCAGCAAGTGATCGACATACTCGGACTGATGGGCGACGCAGTGGATAACGTGCCCGGCTGCCCCGGAGTGGGAGAAAAGACTGCCTGCACGCTGATGCAGACCTACGACTCGATAGAGCAGCTCTATGAGGACCCGTCTAAACTCAAGGGCAAGCTGAAGGAGAAACTGCTCGACAACAAGGAGCAGGTGCTGTTCTCAAAATTCCTGGTGAAAATCAAAACCGATGTGCCCCTGGAGTTTGATGAGCAGAAATTGGCACGCAAGGAGATTGATCGCGACCGGTTGAGAGAAATATTCAAAGATTTGGAATTTTATTCATTTTTGAAGAAACTCAAGCTCGGAGCCGACGGCGATGATGGAGTGGGGGCACAAAAATCTTTGGGCTCGCAAAAATCCGCAGGTTCGTCGCGAAAATCGGGCGGCAACTCAAATTTTGAAAAATCTGCCGCAAAACCCGCTCCAGGCACTCCAATCCAGCTTGATTTATTTGCGTCAGACGCGGACGAAATACCGAGCGCTCCAGAATTTTGCAAGGAAATCGCGTTAGAATCGTCAATTTTAAATTCGCAAATAATTGAAAATGAGGAAGAAGGGGTGCAAAAATTAGCCCAAATTTTGGGGACAGATAAATTTGCATTCCAGCTCGCCGGAACCGACTTAAACGTGCGAAACAGCAAAATTGTGGGAATTTCGTTCTGTTTTGGTGAAAATGAACGTTTTTTCCTGAAAATTTCAAACCCGCTCGGTTTTGGGTCGCATGACGGGGTAGGGCAGTCAAAAATTTTCGACTCGTTGAAGTCGCTCTTCGAAAATCCGAAGTCGCTGAAGATTTGCCACGACCTCAAGCAGCAGTATCAGATGCTTCGCAATGTGGGCATCAATCTGAAGGGCGAGTTGTTTGACACGATGTTGGCCCACTATGTGTTGCAGCCCGAATTGAAGCATGGCCTGATGCAATTGGCCGACAGTTGCCTCGGCGTGCAGCTGATGGACATCGAGCAGGTGTTTGGTCCGAAGTGGAAGGTGCAGCAGGATTGCAGCATGGTTGATGCCAAGATGCTTGCCGCTTTTATGGAGCAGCAGGTTGAGGTGGTAAATCACCTGTATCCGATTTTGAGGCAGCAGTTGGCCGAAGACGAGGTGCTCGACTTCTACAACCAGACCGAACTGCCGCTGGCTATGGTGCTGGGCGATATGGAGACTGAGGGAGTGAGAATCAATACCGACTCGCTGGCCGAGACGTCGCGCCTGTTTACTGCCCGAATGAACGAATACGAGTCGAAGGCGCACGAGCTGAGTGGCGAAAAATTCAACATTTCATCGGCAAAACAGGTGGGTGAGGTGCTCTTTGATCGCTTGCAACTTGACCCTAAGGCGAAGAAGACAAAGACCGGCCAGTACGTTACAAGCGAGGAAGTGCTTGAGGCCTTGCGCCCAACGAGCGAAGTGGTGGATAACATCCTCAAATATCGCGGCATGAAGAAGCTGTTGAGCACTTATATCGATGCTCTGCCGGCTCTTATCAATCCTTCTACCGGTCATATCCACTCGTCTTTTAATCAAGCAGTTACGGCCACTGGACGTCTCTCGTCAAGCAACCCTAATCTGCAGAATATTCCCGTTAGAGGCGACGACGGCAAGGAGATTCGCAAGGCGTTTATTCCAGACGAGGGCCAGCTCTTTTTCTCTGCCGACTATTCGCAGATCGAACTGCGTGTGATGGCGCATCTCTCCGGCGATAAGAATATGATAGAGGCCTTCAAGGATGGCAATGACGTGCATGCGGCCACCGCTGCTAAGATCTATCATAAAGATATTGAGGAAGTTACGTCCGACGAGCGACGCAAGGCCAAGACTGCAAACTTCGGAATAATCTATGGTATTTCTGCCTTCGGCTTGGCGCAGCGCATGGATGTGAGCCGCTCGGAGGCCAAAGAATTGATTGCGGGCTATTTTGAGACCTATCCGCAGATAAAGGAGTATATCGAGCAGACTAAGGAATTTGCAAAAACCCACGGTTTCATCGAGACAATCTGCCATCGCCGTCGCTACATTCCCGACATAAATTCCCACAACGCCGTAGTGAGGGGCTACGCAGAGCGAAATGCGACCAACGCGCCGATACAAGGCTCTGCCTCGGATATTATTAAGATGGCCATGGTTAATATTTCGCGCCGTTTCATCGTGGAAAATTTACGTTCAAAGATGATTCTGCAGGTGCATGATGAACTTAATTTCAGTGTTCTTCCCGAAGAGAAGGATAGGGTAGAGCAGATTGTGAAATACGAGATGGAGCACGCATGCCAGCTCACGGTGCCGCTGGTGGCCGATTGTGGCTGGGGCGACAATTGGCTCGAGGCACATTGATGTTTCGCGGTGGCTGGATGACATGATTTTCTGCATTTGCCTCCTTACATTCTTATATATAAGCGCAAAAACAAGCGGCTTAGGCCTGGATGGTTTAAGCCGCTTGTTGTAAGTATTTTATGATGTAAGAGCCTAAGAAAAGCTTCACGTCCTCGCCTGTGATATTCGAGAGAAGATTGTTGGCAAGGCCGCTTGCTCCAATGCGGAAGAGCTTGTTGTTAAGCCATTCTTCACCCAAGACCTCTTTAACTATTGTGTAATAGTTGATTGCGTCTTGTGTGGTGCGTACGCCGCCCGCAATTTTGATGCCGATCTGCGTGCCTGTAAGCTCGTAATATTCCTTTATTGTGTGGCACATGGTATATACCGCAGCGGGAGTTGCTCCCGGTTCAATCTTACCGGTTGATGTCTTGATGTAGTCGGCTCCGCTGTAGATTGCCATAATTGCCGCTTTTTTCACGTTATGAGCGCTTTGCAGTGCTCCTGTCTCCAATATCACCTTGAGCGGTGTTTCAGGGCCGCAGGACAGCTTAATTTCGTCGATTTCATCATATACAGTGTCGTAGTCGCCAGCCAGGAAGAAACCGACGGGAAGAACGATGTCGATTTCGGTGGCGCCGTCTTTGATTGCGAGCGATGTCTCGATGCCTTTTATTTCGGGGAAAGTCTGGCTTGAGGGGAAGCCGCCGCAAACGGTGCTGATTTCCATGTCATCTACCTCGAGACTGTTGCTTACGAGGTTGACAAATCTGGGGTAAACGCAGATGCCGGCGGGGTGGGGGAAGCCTGGATTTTCATTGACAAAATCGTTGATGGTCTCTACCATTTTGAGGATATTGTCTTCGTTGTCTGTCACCTTGAGCGAGGTGAGTTCGATGGTGCTGAAGAGGAATTTCTTGACGTCTTCAGTGTCGTTTTCTGCGGCATGGTTTGACAGGATTGCCTTTGCTTCTTGCTGTACAATCTCGTCGTGCAAATGCAGGTCGAAAAGTCGGATCGTA
>JAZUHM010000095.1:0-3377 GCA_045641725.1 Bacteroidaceae bacterium
CTTTGGCGGCGAAGAGATGAACGAGACACCTGTGTATTTCTGTCTGTCAGCCGACAAGAAGTTTGTCTATCTCAAAACCAAAGACATCACCCTCAGCAGCAGCGCGACCGACGTTATCAGCAAGGCCGTGAGCGCAAGCAACCTCGATCCGATTATCTGCAAGTTCAAAGTTGACAGATGTTTCAACGACTACTACAAGGTGAGCGCCTCGCCGCTGATTGACGACGACGGCGCCCTGGGCATGCCGCAGCGAGCCATGAGAAACTTCAATTTCTCAGGCCCTCTGCCTGACGGCTCCTATGTGCAATATATCCACTCCTACCCTACCAACGTGGAGATTCGTACCACCAAGACCTACGGTTGCTCTTTGCCTATCTTTGCAGCCTCGGCCGAAGCCGAGCGCGTGACCTTTGGCATCAACATCTCGCTCTACCTCCTGCCCAAGGAGCCTATGCAGCGACGCATCTTTGACCCTCGCGTGGGTTATTTCACCGATTCAAAGAGCATTTTCTCCGACTCGCAGCAAAAGGTTGAGAATCAGCAGTATATCGTAAGATGGCGCCTCGAGCCCAAGAACGAGGCTGATGCTCAGAAGCAGAAAAACGGCGAGCTGATCGAGCCCAAGAAGCAGATTGTCTATTACATCGACCCTGCCACTCCCAAGCAGTGGCGCCAGCACCTGATCGACGGCGTGAAGGACTGGAACGTAGCCTTTGAACAGGCTGGCTGGAAAAACGCCATCACAGCCATGGAGTGGCCAGAAAACGACTCTACCATGTCGATGGAGGACGCCCGATTCTCAGTAATCCGATACCTCGCCACCGACCAGGCCAACGCCTACGGCCCCAACGTACACGACTATCGCAGCGGTGAGATTTTGGAAAGCCACGTGGGCTGGTATCACAATATCACCCTGCTGCTCCACAGCTGGTATCAGGTGCAGTGCGGCGCCGTTGATCCCGAAGCCCGCAAATATAAGTTCAGCGACGAACTGATGGGCAAGCTCGTGCGCTTTGTGTCGTCACACGAGATTGGCCACACCCTCGGCCTGCGCCACAATTTCGGTTCGTCAAACACAGTGCCAACCGACAGTTTGCGCTCCAACACATTCCTTGAGAAATACGGCCACACGCCTTCTATCATGGACTACGCCCGATTTGACTATGTAGCCCAGCCCGAAGACAATATCGACATCAAGAACCTCTATCCCCGCGTAAACGACTACGACAAATGGGCCATAGAATGGGGCTATAAGCCTACCTACGACTGCACCGACAGCGAGAGCGAGCGCACTATGCTGGCCGAATATACCACCAAGCGCCTCGCCGGCATGCCACGCCTCATCTGGGGCAACGGCGAAGAGACAGCAGCCTTCAGAGACCCGCGCAACTGCCCCGAAGACCTCGGCAACGATATCTACAAGACCGCACATTATTTTATTGCCAACCTCAAGCGAATCCTGCCCGAGTTAGACAAGTGGAACTACAGCAACTCCGACATGGACTACCTCGCACTGCGCGTGGCATATCAGGCTGCCATGGGACAGCTCGACTATATCGAGAGCGCAATGGTCAGAAACCTCACTGGCAAATTCTACACCCCGCAGACTCCCGACAGCGACGCAGACGCATATCGCCTGCCGACCAAGGAAGAGTCGCTCCGCTATCTCAACTACATGGACGAGCAGTATTTCCGGGACGAGCCAAGATGGAAGGTGGACTACCCTTACATCTCACGATTCACCGTCAACGACAACGACGACCTGCTGCTGCGCCAATCGGGCAGCACCACCAACCTCACAATGATATTCACTCTCAGCAGCATCAACCCCAACCTGCCTATCAACGAATATCTCGACAAAATCATGGGCATGGCTCTGCGCGACTACCCAACGGCCAACAAGCCGCTCTCGCAATATCGCAAGAGCCTGATCCGCACCCACGTTTACAACCTCTGCACTGCCTACAACAGCCGCACAATGCTCGACTTTGAGACCGTGGCCGCTGTAATGGCCAAGCTGCGCGAGCTGCAAAAGACATTCCGCAGCGCAGCTGCCATCAACACTGACGAGACCACCAGAAACTTCTACAACATGCTGGCAGAAGAAATCGAACTCGTGGTAAAAATCCGCAACACCAAGCCGTCAAACACCATCACAATCTTCTTTGGCGGCTAACCCCTCGCATCTACCTACAAGAAAATCAAATAATCTCACGACAAAATAAAATAACAAAAATACAACACAATGAAAAAGATTCTTTTACTCGCATGTTCACTGATGCTCGGCGCCACTATGATCAACGCGCAGAAATTTATGGACATCAAATTTGAGAACGGCACCTTGGTGACCGGCGAAAATTTTGGCTGCTCACTCTCAAGAGCCCACGACAATCAAACCAGCAAGACCGGCACCTCGTCATCCAAGGCCGGCATACCACAACAAGCTGTCTATAATGCCGACGGCGCCATGCTCAAAGTCAGCAAAGAAGGCGACGACTGGTTTATGGAAGTGCCTGACTCTATCATGGGCCGCTACATCCTGACAATCACACGCTTTACCTCCACTCCAGCCGGCCTTGGCACCTATGGAGGCGAAGAAGCTCGCGAGCAAACCCTCTATTTCGAGATGAGCCCAAGCAAAGACAACCTGATTCTCAAAGCCCGCGTGCAGTTTATGCAGGCCGACACCACCGAGACCATCTACCAGGCCGTCAAGAACAGCAACAGCGACCCTATCGTGGCCTCATTCAAGATAGAGAACAAGGCCAAGCAGGCATATAAAATCAAGATCACATCTTTTATCCTGTCTGACAATATCCTCAGCCTCGACCAGTCAACAAAGAGATCATTCAGCTGCTCCGGCCTCAACGGCAACCTCAGCTATGTGGAGAGCGTACACTCATATCCTATCAACACTGAGGTTCGCGTGGTGCGCACCTTCAATTGCAACAACGGCTCAATCCCAACCATGACCTTTGGCATGAACACCTCATTCCTGCTCCTGCCAAAAGAGCCTATGCAGCAGCGCATCTTCGACCCCCGCGTGGGCTTCTTTACCGACGGCTACTATAAATACTCAGACAACCAGCAGCAGGTTGAGCGCGACATCTTTGTCACTCGCCGCCGCCTCGAACCTAAAAACGAGGAAGACGCACAGCGCCAGCGCAATGGCGAGCTCATCGAGCCTAAGAAGCAGATTGTCTATTACATCGCCCCCGCTACCCCAAAGCAGTGGCGCCCATACCTCATCCAAGGCGTAAAAGACTGGAATCCCGCATTTGAAAAGGCCGGCTGGAAGAATGCCATCACCGCCCACGAGTGCCCAGAAGATTCTACCATCTCGATGGAAGACGCCCGCTATTCATTCATCATGTATC
>JAZUHM010000096.1:0-6748 GCA_045641725.1 Bacteroidaceae bacterium
CGCTGTGAACAACTGTTCACAGCGCTGTGAACTAAAATTAGCGCGCACTCTGTTGTGGAGAGTGCGCGCTAAGTATGGTTTTGTGCGTATTTAGGCGTGGGATTGTGGCGGGGGGGAATGGGGCGGGGCTATACCTTATAAATATATTGCGCGTGGGCGCGAGGCTATTTGGCGGGCATGTTGGAGCGGCGCGCCATGGCCCATTTCTGTCGGGCGAGGTCCTGCATGTCGGTCACGGTGTCTTTCTCGTCCACGATTTCAAATCCGAGCATGGTCTCTATCACGTCTTCCATGGTCACCACGCCGCGCATGCAGCCATATTCGTCGATGATGATAGATATGTGTTCCTTCTTGGCGAGCATCATTTCCCAGATGTCCGACACGCTGGTTTCCTCCTGGAAGGTGAGTATGGGTCGGGTGATTTCGCGCAGTGTGGTTGAGAATTTGTCTTCGGCCAGTTTCTCGAGAATAGTCTGGCGCAGCACGTAGCCGGTCACGTATTCCTCGTCCTCATTATAGACCGGAATGCGCGAGTGGTGGCCAAATTCCTCGTTGGTGTAGAGTTCCTTGACCGTCATTGTCTCGTCGGCTTCGGCCACTACGCTGCTGGGTGTCATGATCTCGTGGGCGGTGACGTTGGAGAGCTTGATGAGATGTTGTATCATCTTGTTTTCCTCTTTTTCAAACACGCCCTCGTCGGTGCCAACCTTGACCATAGCGCTCACTTCGTCGCGGCTGACCGACTGTTGTTCGCCGGTGCTGACAAAGCGTGTGAGCAGTTCGGCGAGCCACACCAGCGGCAATGTGATGACGAGCATCACCCTGATGATGTGGGCCGACGGCAGGGCCAGTTTGCGCCAGTAGCAATTGCCGATGGTCTTGGGAATGATTTCGGAGAAAATGAGAATACACAGAGTCAGTGCGCCGCTGGCCACGCCCACCCATTCGTTGCCGCACACAATGCCGGCCTGAGCGCCCACTCCGGCTGCGCCCATGGTGTTGGCGATGGTGTTGATGGTCAGGATGGCGCTGATGGGGCGGTTAGACTGCCGTTTGAGGCTCTTGAGCAGTGCGGCAGAACGGGTGTTCTTGCCCTCGGCAGACGCCACAAAGGTCATCGGGGTGGATAGAAACACAGCCTCCATGACGGAGCACAGGGCTGACACGGCTAAGGCCAAAAAGAAGTATAATACTAATAGTTCCCACATAGGGTTGAGATATGTTTGATGTTTAAAATATTGTTGTCAGATGTAGATTGGCGGCGGGCGAATGGGGTGGGAGAGCGGTTATCTCACCACGAGGATTTTGCCCACCACGCCGCTTTTGCCTTCAGAGTCGGCGCCTACCACATAGTACACGCCGGTGGCCACTCTGTTGCCGGATTTGTCGCAGCCGTTCCAGATGTACGAACCGCCCAGCGACTTGCCTTGGGCTATTACCATGCCGGTGGCAGATGTGATCTTGACGTCAGAGTCGGCAGTGAAGCCCGTGATGCGGATCTTGCCGTGGTAGTCAGGTTTTACGGGGTTAGGGAATATCTTGATGTTTGATTCCTTGAGCTTAGATTCGGGTTCGGTGGCGTCGCCACGATAAGAAACAAGGCCCTTGTCGGTGCCAATCATCACGAGGCCGTTGTTGGGATTGATAGCCAGCGAGAGGATAGAGTTAGAGAGGAGCGGCGAATTGTCGGTAGTGAAGTGCTCCAGCACCTTCAGGCCATCTTCAGCCACCAGATAGAGGCCGTTGTTTGACGTGCCGAGCCATTTGCGGTTGGCGCCGTCCACGGCAATCGCCTTCACGTCAACTCCGTCGAGCAAGTAGTCGGCATAGTTGGTGCCGTCGTTGCGCGGAATCAGCGGCTGGCGGAAGGTGACGTTGCCCGCGAAGAATTTGCTTGGGTCTTCGAGAATATAAACGCCCTGGCTGGTGCCAATCCACATCTGGCCGTTGCGGTCAAACGTGATGGCGTTGAGCAGACTGATAGTAGCCGACACACCGTTTTGATTGACGAAGTTAGTACACATAGCAAACTTGTCGTCGCGCGGATTGTCGAGCGTGCCGTTGTAATTGAGGCAGGCAATGCCGGCGTTAAACGTGCCGGCCCAGCGGCGGTGGCTCATCCAGACCCAGCCGCGCGAGTCAAAGAGATAATCGTCGAAGGTAGGAAAACCCTTAATCTCCTCGATGTAGAATGATTTCCACTTGCCTTCGGGAGTGATGAGGCGCACGATGGTGTCAACCTGATTGTTGAAAAACCAGAGGTTGCCCTTTGGGTCGTATTTGGCGCCAGTGAGGTGTATGGACGTGAGGCGCAGTTTCTGATTGGTGGGATAGATAGAGGTGATGGGCGAATTGTCGCAGTTGTAGAAGTTAGCAACCTTCATATTGCGATATTCGTAGAGGCCGCTTACCGCCGAGGTGGCAAAATGATGGTTGGGGTCTTTGGGATCTTGCACCAGCGAGCAGAGATTGCGATATACCACGCCCGTTTTCTCGGCCACGCTGTCTTCGGCAAAGTTAATCCATTTGCCATTTTCGAATGCCATGGCCGTACCCTCGAAGGTAGTCTGTCCATTATAGGCCAATGCACCTCCAGCCACGAGCAGGCGGTCGTTGTCGGTGTAGCTGATGTGGTTAAAGTAGTTGCGCACAGGGCTATTGGGCACCAGTCCCTGCGTTTTGGCGACGAGGGTGTTTGTGCCCAGGCTGTCGGTGTCGATAGCATAGGCCTGCAGACCGTTGGTGTTGCGCGCCGCCCACAGATATTTGCCGTCGCTGGTGAGATAGTAGAAGTCATTTGTGTAGTCCACGGCCTTAAATTCCTCCTTGTCGTTCATTACCACCACCTGGTTGGGGCTGAGCAATACGAGGTCGCGGCCATACGATGAGTATTTCGCGATATTGCAGCGGTAGATGATTTTGGCCGAGCAGTCTTCGGTGTTGAATTTATACAAGGCGTTGGATGTGTAGCCGTAGAACTCGCCGTTGTAAGGAATAAACCTGCTAAGCCACGCTGTGGACTTGAGTTGCCAGTTTGTGCGGTCGAGCAGGTTTTTTTCGCAGCTGCCCGCATAGATTCCGTCGGGGCCGATGGCGTAGATATAGTCTTCGTCGCAAACGGCCGAGCGCACCGACATTCCGAGATTATAGGCGTTGGAGAATTCAGCCTTCTTCAGGTTGATGACTATCACGCCAAAATTTGTGGCGATATAGGCATTGTGGCCGCAGATGGTGATGTCGTTGATGGTTTTGTCGGTGAAAGATGCGTTTTTGTACTGCGGGATGTTTATAATGCTGTCGGTCAGGGTGATGATGTCGATGTTGAAATCTTCATAGACGAGCAGCATTTCCTTGAGTTCCTCGCAATAGGCTATCTGGGTGATGTTGGTGCTGCTTAGTCCCGTAGATTTGGAGTAGGTGTGCATCTTTGTATCTCCGTAGGTGTAGGTAAACAGACCGCCGCGGCCGAGGGCATACACTTTGTCGGCGACAGGCAGGTTTCTTGTCACATTGTGGTAGGAGATATACGATTTCCAATCGTCGGCTTTGGCAGTGACGGTTGCCAGGATTGCCAGTGCTATTGCAAAGAATCTGAGGAATTTCATCTTATATTGTTTTGAGGGTTGTTTTGCGGGGTTATTAGAAGTTTAGCAAGGTGATGCCGTGGGATTATTGTGCGGCGAGGAATTCTATGAGCTTGGCTACTGCGCGGGCTCGGTGGCTGATGCTGTTTTTAAAGTCTTCGCCCAGTTCGGCAAAGGTCTTGCCGGTATCTTCGGGTATGAAGACCGGGTCGTAGCCAAAGCCTTTCTCGCCGCGGGGCTCTTCGGAGATAAATCCGTCCACGCGTCCGCTGAAGAGAGTCTCGCAGCCGTCCATTATTAGTGCGATGGCGGTGCGGAAGCATGCCTTGCGGTTTTGCTTGCCCTCCATTTCGCGCAGCAGTTTGCGCATGTTGGCCTGGGTGTCGTGGCCATCGGTGGCGTAGCGTGCCGTGTGTACTCCCGGAGCACCGTTGAGGGCTTCCACTTCAAGGCCGGTGTCGTCGGCAAAGCAGTTGAGGCCGTAGTTTTGATAGACAAATCGTGCCTTGATAAGGGCATTGCCTTCGAGAGTGTCGGCAGTTTCGGGAATATCAGTGTCGCAATTGATGTCCTTGAGACTCAAGACCTGGATTTTGTCGCTGATAATGGCTCTTATCTCGCGCAGTTTGTGTTCGTTGTTGGTAGCAAAGACGATTTTGTCCATAGGTGCGTGTTGGGATGTGTGTATTATTTATTATAATGTGGGTGCGGGTCAGCGTTGGCTGGCTGCGTGGGGTAGGCAGGTGGTTTTGTTTTGCGAGTGCGGGGTGTGCAGGTGGCGGCAGTTATTTTCCTTTGATTCTGTCAAAGCCATTGCCAAACACGCCCACAACCTTGCTTTGCGATACAAAGGCGTTGGGGTCTTCTTCTTTGATTACCCTGAATATGAATGGGCTCTCTCTGCGTCGTGCCATGACCACGAGCACCGTGCGGTCCTCCTGTGTGTACCAGCCCTTGCCGTTGAGTACTGTCACGCCGCGGCCAGTGGCTGCTATGCGGCGCGCAATCTTGTCGTGCTTCTCAGAGAAGATGAGGAACTGCACAGACTGGCGGCGGGTGTTGGTGACGTAGTCCAGGGTGAAGGTTGTAATCATCAGCGTGACGTAGCTGTAGATCAGCAGGTTGATGTCTTCAAAGATCAGGTAGCTGGTCGAGATGATGCAGACGTCGGTGCAGAGAATTACGTGGCCCAGACTCATATCGCGGAACTTATTGACCACGGCGGCAATGATGTCGGTGCCGCCGGTGGAGCCGTTGTTGATAAACACTATCGCCAGGCCGATGCCTTCGAGCGTGGCACCAATGAGGCACGACATGAAATTATTGTCAAGAATCGGGGTAAACTCGCCCGCGGCGTTGGTCGGTGCAAAGAGCTGCAGGATTGCCATGAAGCTACCCAGGCCGATAACGCCCATGATGGTGTTGATGAGGAACTTAAAGCCCAGAAACCTCAGCGCTACACCGAGCAGGATGATGTTGAATGCCCAGTATGTGTATTGCACAGGGAAGCCCGTGGCGTAGAATATGATAGCTGCGGCTCCGGATGTGCCACCAGGCACCAGATGGTAGGGCAACTGGAAGAAGACATATCCGCAGGCATAGACCAGCGTTCCCAATATTATAAAAAGGAAGTCGTGGGCCAGATTCTTAAAGTTTAGTTTCAGTGTGTAGCGATGCATAGCTTGTTGAGAGTTGTGGTGCAAGTGAGGTTGCTCGCTGCGGCAGCAGGAATTGCTCGATTGCTGCCGCAGGGATTACTTTGCGACAGCAATTTACTTGATTACTATATTCACGATGCGGTGAGGCACTACGATAATCTTCACAATCTGCTTGCCGTCGGTGTATTTGGCGGTAGATTCAGCGGCGAGCACTGCCTTTTCAATGTCTTCCTTGGCTGCGTCGGGCGCAAAGTCCATGGTGAAGCGGGTCTTGCCGTTGAATGAGATGCTGAGGGTCTCGGTGTCCTCCTTGAGGAATGCCTCGTTCACCTCTGGCCAAGGAGCGTCGCACACGGTGGTGTTGTGGCCGAGGGCTTCCCACAGTTCCTCGCTGAGGTGTGGCGCAAATGGTGCGAGTAGCGAAACGAGCTGCTCGAGCACAGCCTTGTTTGTGCACTTCTGCTTCTGCAGTTCGCCCACGCAGATCATAAATGCACTGATGGAGGTGTTGTAGGAGTAGTTCTCGATGTCCTGGCTAACCTTCTGGATGAGCTTGTTGATGCTCTTGAGGCTTTCCTTGCTTGCCTCGGTGTCGGCAGGCAGGAATTCGCCATCGCGGGTGTAGAACAGGCCCCACAGTTTCTTGAGGAAGCGGAAGCAGCCGTCGATGCCAGCCACGTCCCAAGGCTTTGACTGCTCGATAGGGCCGAGGAACATCTCGTAGAGGCGCAGTGTGTCGGCGCCGTATTTTGCGCAGATATCGTCGGGATTTACCACGTTGTATTTTGATTTTGACATCTTCTCGATTGCCTGGCTCACAATATACTGGCCATTGGCGTTGAGCACAAATTCGGCGTCGTTAAACTGTGGCTGCCAGTTGCGGAAGCCCTCGACGTCGAGCTGGGTGCCGCTCACGAAGCTGATGTCGGCGTGGATGGCATTGGCCTCTACGCCCTGATAAGAGTATTTCTTGGTCTTGCCGTCGGCTGAGGCCTCTTCGTCAAGCATGTCAAAGCTTACAAACTTGTTGGTGCCGCTCAGGCGGTATACAAAGCTTGACCAGCCCTGAATCATGCCCTGGTTCACGAGCTTCTGGAAGGGCTCTTCCTTGCAGCTGTAGCCAAAGTCGTAGAGGAACTTATTCCAGAAACGTGAGTAGATAAGGTGGCCGGTGGCGTGCTCTGAGCCGCCGATGTAGAGGTCAACATTCTGCCAGTATTCGTCCACCTTTTTGTCAACGAGGGCCTTGTCGTTCTGCGGGTCCATATAGCGCAGGTAGTATGCCGACGAACCGGCAAAGCCCGGCATGGTGTAGAGTTCGATAGGGAATACTGTCTGGTTGTCAATCAGTGCCTTATCTACAATCTTCTTCTCGGCCTCGTTCCACGCCCATATCTGTGCGTTGCCCAATGGTGGCGCGCCGGTCTCGGTGGGCAGGAAGTTCTCGACCTGTGGCAATTCCACTGGCAGGCACTCCTCTGGTATCATCTGCGGGATACCCTTCTT
>JAZUHM010000097.1:0-5590 GCA_045641725.1 Bacteroidaceae bacterium
AATACTCTGAATATTTGCACAAGAAAAATAATGAAAAACCTATTGTCTGGAAATAATCCATATAACCAACAATACTAATATATACCATTATATGACAGAAGCAGGTGTTAGCACAAAGGGCTCAACATCAGATATTATTGAACGAATCCAGCATGCAGATTGGGTAAAGCGCGCAATGAATACCAGCAAACGGTGGTGGAGGCTTTGCGCAAAGAGGGTTATGAGGTCTATGACTTTCGCAATCCACCCGCAGGAGGACACGGATTTAAATGGAGCGAAATTGACCCAGAATTCCAAAACTGGACTCCTCAACAATGCAAAAATAGTTTGGCACACCCACTGGCCATTAAACAACTTAACAACGACCTCGAAGCCATGAAATCCTGTGACGTCTGTGTGCTGGTTCTCCCATGCGGGCGCTCTGCTCACATGGAGGCAGGATGGTTTGCCGGCAGAGGCAAAAAGGTTATCGCTCTCCTACCCGACCCTCAAGAGCCCGAACTGATGTATGGCATATTTGACGGTATTGCCTGCAACTTAGACGAGGTTTTGAAGGAGTTAAAGGGTGGTTTTTAGTGCCGCCGAGAGCGTTTGGCCTAATGAACGATATGATAATCCAAGGGCTGCCAGCTGCATTGATTGCCGCTGGCAGCCCTTGGATTTGCCGAGCAAAAGCTTGCGCGGACTGAAGTCTTATTCTACATCGTGCTTAATGACTTTCTCCATTGCCTTAATCAAGACATTGGCCATCATCTGATAGCCCTCGTCGTTGGGATGCAGGGCGACGTCGTTAGACATGCGGGCAAGGTCGCGCTGGCCGCCACACTCTGCATAGAAATCGGCTACAGGAAAACCCTCGTACTCGCCTATCTGGCGGACTATTTCTACATAGTCTTTAAGATATACGCCATTGAGCTCACCCATGCAATCGTCTGGCAGATATGCTGCAAATCCATAGGCTTTGCGAGGGGTGCAAAGCACTACCTTGGCCTTGGGATTGACGGTAAAGATGCGGTCAATCACCTTGCGATAGTTGGCTGCAAAGGTGCCGTTGTTTGTATTGTTGAGATAGTCGTCGAAAGTGCCGACTTCGGTAAACTGGCCCCAATCGTTTATGCCGTGTTCGATGGTGTAATAATCTGCCTTGATTACCTTGTCAAGGGCTGAGATGATACAGCCGCCGCTCACTCCTTGATTGGTGAGCTTAGTGAAGTGGAGTTTGGTCATTACTCTGTCAAGATAGCCGCTCTTGAAGCGGTCAAACTTCTCGTAGGTATTTAGGTATGTGATAGACGTGCCAAGCGCACACCAATGGGCATCAACATTGACTGTGGCTGCGTGCGACATGTTGGCGGCCAGCTCGCTGTCTTCTGAAAATGTGATGCTGTCAACTGCCTGTGCATTATAAACTACGGTGCCGTTCTTCTCATACACTTTTACGGTCTGGGCAAAGGCGAGTCCACACAGGCTTGCCATCAATACTGTCAAAAATATTATTCGGGTATTCATAATTGTATTTATTTTTCGTTTGTTATTATCAGTTTGCATCATACTTTAGCACTTTTTCAAGGGCATTTACCAGTTCGTGGCTCATTATCTGTGCTCCTGCGGCATTGGGCATTGCGGTATTACCTGGCACCGACAGCGACTCAAGGTCGTGAGGGCCGCCGCTGTTGGCAAAAAAGTCTGCCACGGGATAGCCTTCATACTCACCTATCTCACGAATGAGCTGCGCAAATTCCTTGAGATAGACGCCATTGACTGGAGCATAGCAGTCTTCTGAGACCTCGGCCACAAAGTCGTATGCCTTGCGTGGGGTGCAGAGAACGATCTTTGCTTTAGGATTGACTTCGCAGATGCGGTCGATTATCTTGCGATACCAATTGGCAAACGAGCCAGAATTGGTGTTGTTGGCATAGTCGCTGATTGTGCCTGGCTCCACACCGTATGCCCAGTCGTAAAGGCCAGCCTCCAGAGAATAGTAATCGGCCTTGGGTATCTTGAAATAGACATTGTTGATACAGCCCTCGCCCAACGGCACGATGATGGTCTCGCTAAAACGAATGCCATCGTTTACATAGTAGGTATAGCTGTTTTGGTCAGTGGTC
The DNA here is from genome assembly GCA_045641725.1 of Bacteroidaceae bacterium. GTDB lineage: Bacteria > Bacteroidota > Bacteroidia > Bacteroidales > Bacteroidaceae > UBA6382. The sequence goes on from JAZUHM010000097.1 coordinate 2,109, forward strand.
ACGGCATTGCCTATGGCGCACCAGGTGGCATTGATTCCGCTGGCGGTGACAGTTCCTAAGTTTATGGGCTGAACCACTGGTGGCTGAGGATTTCTCACCTTGTTCATGGCAAGATCAAGCTGAGCTATATCGTCGGCAGTTATCTTGGATGTGGCGATATGGCCCTTTTGCTCTGAAATAAGTTTTCTCAGGCCATCTACAGCCTCCTTCATGCCTGGGACAGTGTAATAAGTGGAATTGGCCTCGTCAACCTCTACCTCATACAGTTGGAACTCGCTGAGGGAGAAATACGGGTGATCAAAGCCCGCCACATGGCGATTCTCAGAGGTCTTTTCTACCACAAAACGCAGGTGATTGTACGCCTTGTCCAGCATGATAGGCGGAGTTGTCTGAAACTCAAAGCTCTTGCTGGCTGTCCATACCATATTATATGTGGTGGCATAGGTCCAGGTCTTGCCATCGCGAGAACCATAGACTGCCAATTGGGTCGGAGCATCCTTAAAACCCTCTGCGGCATTGCGGCGTGAAATCTGCACCGAAAATGATTTGATAAACTTGTCGAGCGACACCTGCAGATAGTGAGGCTCGCCCGGGTCGGCAGGATTGCCCTTGGTGGATTGGAAATAAGTGGTGCCAAGCAAGCGGCCGTCTATCAAAGACTCATAGGTGCCTTCAAGGGCAGACTTGGCATTGGAGGCAAACTGGCTCGCATTGGTAATCAGTTTTTCGGTACCAACAGTAACGGCGAGGGTGGAATTGATTAGAGTGTCTGCCTTCAGGTGCATTGCCTCAAGTTCCTTGGCCTTGGCAGGAGCCTCACGCACGGTTTCAAAATACTGAATCATACTCTCGCCCACCGGAGCGAACACCCAGCCGCAGGCGTCATCAGCGTCTGTAGTGGCATAGAGATTTACCAAACCTGTAGAGGCTGTTCCCGAGCCATGGCCATTCGGATAAAGCACATTGCCCGCGCTTTGAGGGCTCGACAAAAGCCAGCGCTGTCTGGGCAATGGGGTAATCACAAACTCAGAGCCCTCAGCATCAAAAGCCATCACGGTTCCGCTCTTTGGCAGAGCAACATACTGATTGGTGTTATAAGACTTGATGGTCAGAGTGCCGTTGTCATTCAGATTGACATAGAAGACCTGAGCCTCCTTGAAATCGTCAAATGTCTCCCACCCCAGCTGGCCAGACTTGATGGTCATAGCACGAGGCGACGTAAAGGCACCATAGCCACTCTTGATAAAATAATAGCCGCTCGCAACGGGGTTGTACGAACTGTTTGCATCGGCAATGGCAGCCGTCAGTTTATTGTACGCAGCCTCATAAAGGTCATCGGCAAGGGCATCACCCGCCACGCGCTCTGCCTCTTGCCAAGCAGCCATAAGTGTCTGGTAGTTATCAACAGGCATAACATCCTGCCCCTTGCCAGCCTTGATTGTCTTCATTTCAGGCGCCATGGACTTAAGAAGCGAGCGGAGCTTTGTCTTGTAGGAAGGGTTGGCATATTCAGATTCGGAGACGATGTCATAGCCCCTCCAATCCTTGTGTCGCTGATAGGCAGCAAGGGCGGCATCAGGCACAACTATCGTGCAATTGGTGCGGCCCGCAAATACCATCGAGCCCATCTGCGGGGGAGTCATTGCTTTGATTCTAACCAACTTGAGCGCAGGGTCATCATACAAGGAATAGCTGGCGAGTTTGGTGAGCGTAGAAGGCAAAGTAATTTCCTCCAGCGATTCGTCAGAGCCAAAAGCTCTGTCGGCACCAAGAACCTCCACGCCCTCAGGCACCTCCACCTTCAGCAACTTGGGACACTGGGCAAAGGCCCACAGAGAAATCTCCTTGAATTTGACAGGAGAATCAAAAGTCAAATCCCTAAGATTAGGACAGCCCTGAAATGCATTGCCGATATTGCCCATGGTATAGGTGACACCATCCAGCTGCATAGTAGCCGGCACATGAAGCGAGGTGCCCTTAAACTCCGTTCGGTTGGTGCCGGCACCCTGCCCCGTGACAAAAGTCACAATACGAGTAGAGGTGTCAAAATTATAGAACACCCCATCGATGCATTTCTTCACCACCTGCGCATTTATGCAAGTCGCAGCAAAAAGCGCACCGACACTCGTAAGCAAAAATTTTCTTACCTTATTTATTATCATAATAATATTGATTATTCACAAACAGCCACAAAGATAAATCATCCTTGGCAATTAGCAAAAAAAGCATAATAAAAAACGACAAAAATCTACACTATGATTTGAAAACGCATCATGCAAACCCACCAATCACGCAAACCAAGAACTGATTGGAGTAAGTTTTCACAAGCCCAAATTATGCGTTGCCAGTGACTTTTGTTACATTATTTCCGCTGTGGATTATACAAAATTTCCGATAAAACCTTATTACAACATGCGGATAGATAAAATAATTCTTTAGCATCATCATTTAATTATAGCAAAAAAGTTTGCCTATATGGAAACTTTGCAGTAATTTTGCATTCAAACACAAAATATTAATGGAAGCTCAGCCAAAATTTGAAGTTATATATTCTGAAGAAGTTATCAACTTCCTCAACACATTGCCCGACAAAGCGAAAGCAAAGATAATGTATAATGTTGGCAAAGCAAGATACAATCAGGATCCCAAATTATTTAAGAAGCTGACAAATACAGACATCTGGGAATTCCGGACTTTGTTCAATGGATTACAATATAGACTTCTGGCTTTCTGGGATTCTGACACAAACACATATGTCATCACAACGAATGGATTTGTAAAGAAAACGCAGAAAACTCCTCAAAAAGAAATAGACAGAGCGACAGCAATACGAGAAGAATACTTTAAGAACAAGAAAAATTAATTTGGTTATGAAATTCTATACAGAAAATGAGGCTTTAGATAAAGTCATTGGCACAAAAGAGACTCCAGAACGTATTGAGTACGATGCAAAGATGAATGAGTTTCTTATAGGGGAAGCTATAAGGCAAGCTCGTCAGTCACGCAACCTTACTCAGGAGCAACTGGGAGAACTAGTAGGCGTTAAGAAAGCACAGATATGCAAAATAGAGAATGGCAGCAATGTTACAATTCATACTGTAGCTAAGCTATTTAAAGCTATGAATGTAAAGGCAATGCTTGACCTCGACGGAATGGGAAAAGTTGCATTATTCTAAGCAAGCTAAACTTTACGAATATAATATGTCTGATTATATTGTATTTTCAAAGCGTCGCCGGTGGGCAAGATAACATCAAGCTGGGCCGTTTTGATTAGAACAAGTCGTGGTTTACATAGACCGCGACTTGTTTTTTACATTAAATCGTCTTTTATATAATAAAGTATTGAACTTCACTTTGCATCGTAATTATAAAGGCTCAGTGGAAATTACGTGGGGATAAATATAATATCAAAATGATCAAAAAGTCCGCTTATGGGCTTTAGGGCCTTAGAGCCCTTTGATGGGTAGCGGTGCAGAATCCTG
>JAZUHM010000098.1:0-4838 GCA_045641725.1 Bacteroidaceae bacterium
CTTGGCAATTGAGAAATTTCGCTTGGCGTTTGAGAAATCTCGCTTTGCGTTTGAGAAATCTCGCTTGGCAATTGAGAAATTCCGCTTGTAATTTTAGAAAATTCGCTTTATAATAAAGGTAATATGAAGGCCGTGATTCTTGCTGCGGGTATGGCTTCGCGTTTGCGCCCGCTTACCGAAAATACTCCCAAGTGCTTGCTGAGGATTGGCGAGCGCAGTTTGCTGCAGCGCTCTATCGACGCATTGATTGGCGCGGGCATCACTCAGTTTGTCATCGTGACGGGCTATTTGCGCGAGCAGATTGAGCAGTTCGTCGCCCAGCAATATCCAGATCTCGATGTCAAGTTTATCTATAACGAGGTCTATGATTCTACCAACAACATCTATTCTCTGTGGCTCGCCCGCCCGGAGGCTGACGGCGAGGAAATCCTGCTGCTCGACAGCGATCTGCTCTACGACCCCGAGATTGCCAAGCGGGTGCTGGCTGCCGACGACGCCAATCTGCTAACTCTCATCAAGCATCCGCTGGGAGAGGAGGAGGTAAAGGTGATTGTAGATGCCCAGGGCGCGATTGTGGAGATCAACAAGACGTGCAATCCGGCCGATGCCATCGGCGAGAGCCTGGGAATCGAGAAGATGGGCGCCGCTTACACCACGGCTATCTACAAGGAGCTCGAGGTGATGATGAACAAGGAGCAATTGGTAGATGTGTTCTACGAGCGTGCCTTTGAGCGCCTCATTGCGCAGGGTCATACCTTCAAGGTGCTGGACGTGACCGACCTCTTCTCGTGTGAGCTCGACACGGTGGAGGATTTTGAGAACGCACGCCAGAAAGTGCCGGCCCATCTGTTTTAATCTTAGCGCGACTGTCTGGATTCCAACGACGTCGCGCTGAATTTTTTCAATCTTTTAGAATATTAAAATGAAGATTTGCCTGTTTTGCGAAAACAAATACGCAATTTCTATACTCGAACCGCTGCAGCTGGAGGCCGACCGTGAGGGTGGCAACGACGTGCTGTGGTATGTGCACGCCAAGCGCATTCCTGAATTCCCCCTTGCAGGAAAAGTCAAGTACACCAATTCCATTCATGAGGTCCAGGATTTTCATCCAGACGCCATTTTTGTGCCGGGCAACATCGTGCCCTACTATCTGTCGGGCGTGAAAATCCAGGTTTTCCACGGTTATGCTGCCGAGAAGAAGGACCATTGGGTAATTCGCCGCTATTTTGACACCTATTTCACGCAGGGCCCGTTTTTTACACGCGGTTTTGAACGCCTGGCCCTCAAGTATAAGGATTTTGAGGTCCTTGAGACAGGCTGGCCGCGCCAAGATTGGATTTACAACAACCTGCATACCTACGACCAGGAGCGCCAGGACTATCTGCAGCGCTACGGCAAGCAGCGCGTGGTCCTCTATGCGCCAACGTTCTCTCCGTCGCTGACATCGTTGCCCTATATGAAGGAAAGCCTGCGCCACTTTGCCCAGACCGAGGACGTGGTGGTGCTGATGAAGTTCCATCCGCTCACGGCGCAGGAGCACATCGACGCTTATAAGCAGCTGGCGGCAGAGGTGGAGAACATCGTGTGGATTGACGACATCAACGTGACCAAATATATGCTCATGAGCGACATAATGATCAGCGACACGTCGTCAACAATCTACGAGGAACTCCTGCTGGACAAGCCTGTGATCACGTTGCGCGCAGCCACTAAGCCCGAGAATCTCTATTGGCGCAATATGCAGTCGCCCGATGAATTGAGCGAGGCATATCATGAGGTAATGGGCAATGGCGGTAAATACACCGAGATGCGCAAGTGGGTAATCGAGAACTATGATCCCTATCTCGACGGCCAGGTTGCCAAGCGCATGCTGCAAGGAGCCCGCGACTTTATCGCACGCCACGGTGTGCCCGAGCGCCGCCGCCTGAATCTGTGGCGCAAATACACCAGCATCAAGACCTTTGGCAGACCCAAAAAATAGGCTGCCGAAATAGATTTTTGTATCAGATTTAGAGCCACGTAAGCGGCGACATAATTGGATAGCAAGCAGAACTTGAATCTTGTGTCGCCGTTTTCATGATTCTATGTTGTGGGTTGGGCGTTGTTGAAGCCGTTTATTTGTTTGCCACTGAAGTTGTAGATTGTGTCGCTAGTATGTTGGGTCAATTACTGCTAAACAAATATTGCTGCCTGGAACTGTTGATTGGCTAACAATTCTATAATAATGTCCTATATTATCGTATATTCTGTACTCATCAACGACAAGCGGAGTATTAAATGTTCCCTCAATTTTTATAGGAATGTTTAAACTAAGAGGTGTAACAACATAAGTGTTTTCTGGTGTTTCAATAGTTATCTCAACGATATGGCCGTCTTCAGTTTGTGGCCAATTGTTGTTGTTGTCGTTTAGAAATTTTATAAACCTTACTGTATAGCTTATAATTTATTAAGTTGATAGTAAATAATTTTTTTTATATTAAAACAAGTGTTGAAAGTTAAAGCTTTGCTAGGTATATAGATATCTGCGTTGCTTGCAACGAAACAATAGTCGAGCATATTTTCAATAGTGCACGGCACTACGATTGATTCTGCGTTTTTATTGCAGTAGAATAGTTTTTCTCCAAGTGTAGCGACTGCTCTGTCATCGATATAGGCAGGAATTATTACTATTGGATTTGTTAGTTCTACTGCTTTGGTGATTTTTATTTTGTTTAAGTAATCAACCTGAAATTCAAAGGTGTTGCCATTGTAGGTAAATTGACCTTTTCCTTGCGGTTTACTTGGGCTAGGATTTTTATATACAATTGGTTCGTATGAAGTTGAAGTTGTTTTAACGTTATATGAAAAATTTGTGCCGTTAATGATATAATCATCAACCTTTTCACTGTCATTGTTGCAGGAGCCTAGCGAACTTGTAATTACCAGACATAGTATCGCACTCAAAAAAGTTGTTATATTTTTCATTCTTTGTTTGTTTTAGTCTGGTATATGTAATGACGCGTGCGTCCATCGCCATTATCTCCACCTAATTGAAATTGTGTGATTGTTATTCCTTCATGTTTCCAAGTATGCATGCCATCTACCCACATTATAATACCATTGCATTCAAAAGCGGGTACTTCTTTGTCATTAAAACTTTTGGCTGTGCCGCAGTATTTCCATTCTACGGATTCTGATGAGGCTGTATCAGTTACAATCAACGATGACGCATCAATAGGGTTAATCTTAAAGGTGATAATCTTGAATGGTACAAAGTTTCCGGTGCCACTGTAAAGAGTAAAATCCAGTGGGCCATTCCAGGTTTCATGTGAGGTGACAAATTTTGTGAATTCGGCTACAGTTGCTGGGATTTCTGTTGTTTGCTTAGAACGAATGTTTTCGTATTCTTCATTGCTATTGCATGAAAACAATGCAAATATGCATGCGAAAATTAGGATTTTTTTAATCATAATAGAAATGTGATGTGGTTAATATTTTGTTCTTTGTGTGCAAAGTTACAAAATTATTTTAATAATCCAACAAAAATGTATGTTTTTTGCTTTTATAATAAAAAATAATTGTTGATATTTTCTTATGACTATTAGCTCCTCTCGTCATATTGTTTCAAATGTCTCAGGTTCTTTTCTTTGATTCAAACGGGTGGCCTAGAGCAGTTCGCCCATTACGTCGAGCGAGTGCAGTTTGGGGAACGAGGGCAGGTGGAGGCGGTAGTAGGTAATCAGAATCTTGAGTGCGCGCATGCGTTGTTCGCTGGTGAGGCGCAGGTGGTGGGCGCTGTAGTATTCCAGGCCCATGAACAGCGGGATGTACTGCGCGTCGGCATGGCGCAGATAGTAGTTGTGGAGGGGCTGGACGCGACAGTATTCTCCATTGATGAGGTCAAAAAACGGCAGTTCGTCGTCGTTGTCGGTGTTGGGTGCAAAGCCCAGAAAACGCGCCAGTTTTGTCAGAAAAACCAGGTGGAAATCCTCGTATCTGTCGGGCGACTGGTCAAACCATAAGAGCGAATGCTGGATAAATGCGTACACGTCGCCCTGCTGTTCGCCCTTGAGGGCATGGTGCATTAGCTCTGCCAGAAAACTGGCAATGGGAGCTTTCTTAGGTTCGTAGGGCAGGGTGGAGTAGGGCGTCAGCACATGGATGTTGCGAATGCGTTGCAGGTTGGCGCTGGTGCGGTGGTCCCATTCTACGGTGAGCAGGTTGAGCGGCTGAAAGAGCACCGGCTTCACTCCGGCGCGCGAAGTCTTGGGAATCCTCACGCTGAACGACACGCTGCCCAGGGCCTCGGTGTAGAGGCTGACGATCAGGGTGGAATCGGTGTGCTTCACTCTGTTGAGTACTATGGCGGGCGAGGTGGTAAACACGGCGTTGTCTTGGTGGTTGTCTGGCAAAGAAATATTTGCGGGCCGCATTTGAGTCATTCTCCTCCCCTGCTTAGGGGAGGTGGCTCGGAGAGCCAGAGGGGTAGAACTCACCAAAGTAACCTTAGCACAAGGCTACCCCTCACCGCTGTGCGGAGCTCCCCTAAGCAGGGGAGCAGACGACTCAAATGCGAGCATTATAGAAGTCTTTGTTTTGCTCGAATATTTGCGGGACGGCAGGCATTAGTGTTAATGCGTTACAAAGATACGCAAAAAAATGCTTTTAGCAAAGATTGACCCTCAAAATCAAATTTCGGCCAGTTTGCGGCCTCGCGTAACGTGCTAAAAATCACGCATTTCGCTCTTAAAAAATTTTGGTGCGACTTAATTTTGGTCCACAGCGCTGTGAACAACTGTTCACAGCTCTGTGAACAATCGTTCACACCGGTGTGAACAAACGTTCACAGCGCTGTGAAC
>JAZUHM010000099.1:0-3302 GCA_045641725.1 Bacteroidaceae bacterium
CACAGAACGACATGGCTACGATCCGACTTGTGTTTTATTGCAATCCAAACATCTTTCCCTTTGAGGAATACGAGCATCGTCGCAATGAAATTGTCCGACATTTGGCGGCGCAAGGCATTGAGATGGTGGAAGGTGCCTACGACCACGAGGCATGGCTCGCTTATGTAAAAGGACTTGAGGCCGAGCCCGAGAGAGGAGGCCGCTGCCTGCAGTGCTTTAAGTATCGCTTGGCGCGAGCTGCCCGTTACGCCAAAGAGCATGGTTTTCAACTGATTACCACCACGCTTGCATCGTCGCGTTGGAAGAGTCTTTCTCAAATCAACGAGGCCGGTCAGTGGGCCGTGGCGCAGTTAGGCACTGAGCCCGGCGCGCCCGTCTTCTGGGACCAGAACTGGCGCAAAGGCGGCCTGCAGGAACGCCGCAACCAACTCCTGCGCCAATACAATTTCTACAACCAACAATACTGCGGCTGCGAGTTTAGCATGCCGAAAGAGGATTCAGAAGTGTAGGATTTCTAGCTTTTGCGTGCTTGATAGGAGATAGAGCATTTGATTGCTTTCTTCTTTAATGTCGCAATTTCGCATTTTAAAGAAGACCTGCATCAAATTTCTCGTAACAATTCTTTTGGAGCTTTCCTTTTTTAGAAGGCGGCTTTGCTGTTTTTATAAATTTTCCGCGAGTTTTTGTTTCAGCCAGGCCCCGGTGTAGCTGTTGGGGTTGGCGGCGATTTGCTCGGGCGTGCCTTGGGCTACGATTTCTCCGCCCTTGTCGCCGCCTTCTGGGCCGAGGTCGATGATATGGTCGGCGCATTTTATCACGTCCATGTTGTGCTCAATGATTACGACGGTGTGGCCGTGCTCAATCAGGACCTGGAAGGCGCGCAGCAGCACGTTGATGTCGTGGAAGTGGAGGCCGGTGGTAGGCTCGTCGAATATGAAGAGGGTGGGGGAGTTCTTTTCGTTGGCAAGGAAGTACGCAAGTTTCACGCGCTGGTTCTCGCCGCCAGAAAGTGTGGACGACGGCTGGCCGAGCTTGATGTAGCCGAGGCCTACGTCCTGCAGCGGTTTTATGCGCTTGGCAATCGCCGCGGCATCGTTGTCGTTGAAGAATTTTATTGCCTCGTCCACGTCCATTTCGAGGATGTCGTGGATGTTTTTGCCGGCAAATTTCACTTCCAGTACGTTTTTCTTGAATCTCTTGCCGTGGCATTCTTCGCATTCTATCTCAATGTCGGCCATAAACTGCATCGACACTTTGATTTTGCCGTCGCCGTTGCAATTGTCGCAGCGGCCGCCTTCGGTGTTGAACGAGAATGTGGCAGGTGTGAAGTCCATCTGTTGGGCGAGGGGCTGTTCTGCCATCAGTCGGCGTATTTGGTCGTAAGCCTTGATGTATGTCACGGGATTGGAGCGCGACGAAGAGCCGATGCTGCCTTGATCTACGAGCACCACGTTCTTAATAGCCTTGAGGTCGCCGTCCAGTGACAGGAACTCGCCGGGGCGGTTGCACACCTCGTCGAAGTGGCGTTTGAGGCCGCAGTAGAGAATATTGTTGACGAGTGTGGACTTGCCGCTGCCGCTCACGCCTGTCACGACGGTCATCACGTTGAGCGGGAAACGGGCGTCGATGCCTTTGAGGTTGTTGGCGCGAGCACCGGTGACTTGTATGTATCTGTTGGAGGAGCGGCGCGAGAGGGGCAGCGGGATGCGCTCTTCGCCGAGCAGGAAGCGCACAGTGTGACTCTTGCTGCCCGACTTCAGTTCGCTGATGTTGCCTTGATAGACAATTTCGCCGCCATTTACGCCGGCGTCAGGGCCGAGGTCTATGATATGGTCGGCGGCTCGCATTATGTCCTCGTCGTGTTCTACCACGATTACGGTATTTCCCAATTGCTGAAGGCGTCTTAGCACGCCGATAAGTTTCTCTGTGTCTTTGGAATGCAGGCCTATGCTGGGCTCGTCGAGGATATAGAGCGAGCCGATGAGGCTGCTGCCCAGCGAAGTGGCGATGCTGATGCGTTGGCTCTCGCCGCCCGACAGAGTGTTGGCGGCACGGCTTAGCGTGAGGTAGCCTAGTCCGACATCTACCAGCACCTGCAGACGGTTTTTAATCTCTCCAATGAGAATGGGGAAGTCATCGTTGGGGATTTGCTGGAAAATATCGTTGAGTTTTGTGATTGACATGTTCACAAAGTCGCTGATAGAATATCCGTGGAACTTCACATATTCTGTTTCCTTCTTCAGACGGCGGCCTTTGCAGACGGGGCAGGTGGTTTTGCCGCGGTAATGGGCCAGCATCACGCGGTATTGAATCTTATATTGGTTGCGCTTGACCATATTGAAGAATGCGTCGATGCTTACCTGCATCTCTTCGGGCATGGCCTGCTCTTCAGCGTCGCCGTGCCAGAGGATATCTTTTTGTTCTTCGGTCAGGGTGAAATATGGTTCGAATATTGGGAAGCCTTTTGGGCCTTGGCGCTCGCAGAATACGCGCTTCCATTCGCTCATCTTGTCGCCACGCCAACATTGCACGGCGCCGTCCCACACCGAGAGGGTGCTGTTGGGTATTACCAGCGCTTCGTCGATGCCGATAAGCGAGCCAAAGCCTTCGCATTCAGGACAAGCGCCGGCGGGAGAGTTGAATGAGAACATCGCGTCGGTAGGTCGCTCAAAGGTAATGCCGTCGCGCTCAAAGGCGATGCTGAATTCCTTGTATTCGGCCTCACCTCGGCGGCGGATAATGCATCGTTGGTTGCCCTCGTCAAAGGCAGTCTCGATGCTTTCGCGCAGTCGTGACACTGAGTCGGCATCGCGGCGCACCGAAAGGCGGTCTATCAGAATCTTAAAGTCCTTGTCGGCATAGAGGGCGTCGTTTTTGGCTTTGGAATTGGCGTTATACGCGGCCAGGAAGTCTGCTATGTCGGTTATTTCGCCGTTTATCGTTATGCGGGAGAGACCTTGCTTCTGCTCAATCTCCAATTGCTGTGGCAGAGTGCGTCCTTCGGGTATGTGTAGTGGGCTTTCGATGGTGAATCGTTCGCCTTCGCCGAGGTCCATCACGTATTCCACCACGTCTTTTATGGTGTCGCTCTTGACTTCTTCGCCGCTAATGGGCGAGATGGTCTTGCCGGCGCGGGCAAACAGCATGCGCAGATAGTCGTAAATCTCTGTAGTGGTGCCCACTGTGGAGCGCTGGTTGCGATTGGTGACTTTCTGTTCGATTGCAATGGCGGGCGGAATTCCGTGAATGTAGTCGCATTCGGGTTTCTTGAGTCGGCCCATAAACTGGCGGGCATAGCTCGA
>JAZUHM010000100.1:0-3872 GCA_045641725.1 Bacteroidaceae bacterium
CTCTAAAATTGTCAAAATGCCAACAATCGCACCCGCCATACCTGCCCAAAACAATTTGTTCCCCAAATGTTCAAAAATTGTAAAATTTCTTGTATCTTTTGAAGGATTCCGTCCGTATTTTCATATTTGTCTTACAATCAGAATTTTATGGCCATGAAAAATTATTTTTCTCCGTGCAAAAATTATTTTTCTTCGAGATAAATTTTGTTCACAGCGCTGTGAACAACTGTTCATAGCGCTGTGAACAATCGTTCACACCGGTGTGAACAAACGTTCACAGCGCTGTGAACGAAAATTAGAACGCAGAAAAATATATTCCGCACGGAGAAAAATTTTCTTTTGCCGCCATTAGATTTTTTGCGGACGCGCTTAGCTGAACGGGGTAGGCTTGGGGTGAAGTAGAGTTTTTGGTGGCCGGGTGTTGTGGCGTGCGTATTTTTGCGGATGTGGTGTTATTGTGTTGATTGTTAGGTTGTTAGGTGTAACGTCGAGAATTCGCAGATTTTGAGAAAGGATTGGGCTCGTTGGATTCTGAGCGATTCTAGACACATTAGGAAAATGAATATTTTTTGAATATGTACGTGTGAATGCCGTAATTTGATAATTTTTTATTAAATTTGCAAGCTGTGAGATGGTGTCGAGTAGTCTGAGGCTTGTCAGGCGAAAGAATGCCGTCGTGATAGAATTCTTTATTATAGCATGCTTGATAACTATGATTAGTAGAAAAATAATAGCTGTATTCATAATGTTGGTGGTCAGTGTGAGCAGTTGGTCGCAGACTGACTCTGTCAGCGCCACTGCCAACAACTCGGCCGATTCTACGTTGTGCGACTTGATCGTGATGGACACCGTGGATGTGGAATCGTGTGTCAACAGATTCTTTAATGATTACGCGCCGTCGTTCAAAACCGGACTGCCGATTGCCCTGAGCAAACTGGTGGTTGACGACCAGTCGCAGACGCTTGACATCTTTGCCAAAGAAGGTTTTGCCAGTCAGGTTTTTACCCAAGATCAGGTCGATGCAATCTATGCCGACATGCTTTCTTATCTGCCTGAGCCCTACAATACGTATGATGTAAAGATTTACGGCTTTGGCTTGGAAATCAGCAAGTTGGTGCCAAATTACTATGCCCGCACCAAAGACCGCGCCCGCCTTTGGGGACCTATAGGCTACGAGGGCAATGAATGGGTGAGAAACATGTCGCGCCCCATCAATATCACCCGCGGATTGCAAGGGGCGCACCTTACAATTTGGCCCAGCCACGGCAACTACTACGAGCATGCTAAGAAACAGTGGAAATGGCAGCGCCCGAGGCTCTATTGCACCACCGAGGACATGTTTACTCGCTCGATAGTCGTGCCATTTTTGCTGCCTATGCTGGAAAATTCAGGAGCCGTGGCCTATTCGCCCCGCGAGCGCGACTGGCATTCGGCCGAGATGATAGTCGATAATGATACTGTGCGCTATGAACCTGATAGTCTGGGCGTTATGCCAAAGCCCGTTGCAGGCTTATGCGGCACCTACGAGGAGCGCAATGGCGTAGAGCCGTTTATTACGTTTGAAGGTCCCGGTTTCGCCAAGGTGAGAGACATCTACGAGTGGGGCCAGAACCCACACGTTGATGGAACTGCCCGATATGTGGTGGCAACCAGCGACTCGGCGGCCCTGAGTGAGTGCCGCTGGATACCGGCTATTGCAGAGGACGGCGACTATGCTGTCTATGCGACCTATCCTGCCACCGACCAGAATATTGATGATGCTATGTATAAGGTTCGCCATCGCGGCATCGAGACCGTGGTCAGAGTCAATCAGCGCATGGGCGGCGGCACATGGGTATATCTGGGCACATTTAATTTTGCCGCCGGCAATAATGCCGACAATTGTGTCAGCCTGACCAATTATAGCCAAAATCCCGGCGTAGTTATGGCCGACGCAGTGCGCATAGGCGGCGGCATGGGCAATGTTCAACGCGAGGGGCGTGTGAGTGGTCTGCCACGCTTCTTGGAAGGCTCGCTCTATTACGCCATGTGGGCCGGCATGCCCGTGGAGGTGTATGACACCAAGAACCGTCGCAACGATTATTCCGATGATATCAATACCCGCAGCAATACACTGAACTATCTGGCTGGCGGCTCGCCCTATATGCCTGAGACAGAGGGTCTTGGTGTGCCTATGGAGCTGTCGATGGCAGTGCATAGCGACGCTGGTGCCCGTGCTGACGACAATTCCATCGTGGGAACGCTGGCAATCTATACCCATCTGGGCGATCGCAGCACTTATGACCTCCTTTCTGGCATCGACAGGCTGGCATCTTCTGACTTGGCCCAGCTTGTGCAGATTGATATCTGCAGGGATTTATCGGCGCTCATAGGCCGGCCGTGGTCGCGCAGGGAGATTTTTAATCGCAACTACAGCGAGTGTCGCAAGCCCGAGGTGCCTTCGATGATACTCGAGACCCTGTCGCACCAGAACTTCCAGGATATGCTGCTGGGCCACGATCCTAACTTTAAGTTCACTATGGCGCGAGCTATCTACAAGGCTCTGGTGCGCTATGTGGCCACTCAGCACGAGCGCGACTATGTTATTCAGCCGCTGCCCGTGAGCAATTTTGCCGCCGAGGCGCTGCGGGGCGAGGTGAAGCTGTCGTGGCAGCCGCAGCACGATGAACTGGAGCCCACTGCCGAACCTACATCCTATATTGTCTATACCAGTCGCGAGGGCGAGGATTTTGACAATGGCCGTCTGGTGGAGGGAGGCGCTACGAGCGTCACGCTGCCAGTGGAACCCGATGTGCTTTACCGATTCAGGGTGGCGGCCTGCAATGATGGCGGCGAGAGTTTCCCAAGCGAGACCCTTGCTGCCCTGTGTTCCGCCAATGAGACGAGCCGCGTGATGGTGGTGAACGGTTTCACCCGCCTGAGTGCTCCCGCAGTCGTGGCAAATAGCGATAGTGTGGGCTTTAATCTCGATAGCGACATAGGCGTGGCCTATATCAACACGGCGGAGTACTGCGGCAGGCAGAACGGTTTCCTGCGCTCCAAGATTAGAGTAGAAACAGCCGGCGGTCTGGGCTATAGCGGCTCAGAACTTGAGGGCAAAGTGATAGCCGGCAATAGTTTTGACTACCCCGCGGTGCATGCTCAGGCCATTCGCGATGCCAAGAGCGGAGTCAGTATCTCGAGCGCCTCGATGGGAGCGCTGGTGCAGCGCAGTGTTGGCGTGGCTGATTACCAGTTGCTTGATATTATCTTTGGTCTGCAAAAAGATAGTGGCCGCAGCAGTGTGGTTAAGTACAAGACTTTCAGCCCGGAACTGCAGCAGCTATTGGGCGAATACCTTGGCGGCACTGGCAAGGTGTTGGTGTCGGGAGCCTATGTGGGCAGCGATATGAGCAGCTCCGCAGAACAGAAGTTTACGTCGCAGACCTTAGGCTATATCTGCAAGCAGAATGCGCCAGTAAGCGCAGTGACCTGCGGCAATGCCGAGATGTCGGTCGTTTCGACGTGGAATCCGCAGCGCTATGCCGTGCAGTCTGCCGACGTGATTGAGGCGGTAGGAAATGCGCAGACTCTCGCTACTTATGCCGACGGCCAATGCGCCGCTGTCAGCACAGGTCGCAGCGTGGTGATGGGTTTCCCGTTTGAGGCTGTCGTGTCTGCCGAAAATCGTAAGGCGTTCATGCAAAAGATAATGCTGGATTTGTTTAAATAATATTTGTATAAATTCTCGAAAAACTTTAATCTAATTCGTTGAAATTATGAAAAATAATACTGCTAGGGTTTTCTCGATGGATTTGCTCAGAGTTGTGGCATGTTTCTTTGTGATTCATCAGCATTGTGCCGAGATTTTCTATGGCGCAACCGGTCATGTA